>NZ_SCMW01000002.1:0-197299 GCF_005502845.1 Brevibacterium sp. 2SA
GGTGGTGACGACGGAGAGCCTCGATGCGGCCCGGGAGGCGAGTGCCCGGCCCGACACAACGCTGCTCATTCCCGCCGGTGCCGACGTCCTCAGTCCCGGGGACGTCGACGGGCTGACCGCGGCCCTGCGCGAGGAGCGCAACCGGCTCGTCCTCGTCGACCCCGGCGTCAGCCTCGGCGCGTTCACCGATCGGCTCACCACCGCGGTCTCCGATTCCCCGCTGGCCGACCCCGATCCGGTGTCCGCGCCCGCGTGCCGGCTTCCCGCAGCCGTGGCGGCCGGTGACGTGAGCACTGGTGAGAACCTCTACTCTGCCGTCGAGCCCGGTGACCGGCAGATCAGCATCTGCTATCCGCAGACCGGACCCGGAATCATCGCGGACCCGAGCGACCCCGCCGGGCAGCTCGTCGTCGACGACGGCGGTGACGTCCCGCTGACGGTCCTCGGCAACGGCAGCTGGCTGAGCAACGGCGAGATCGACGAGGACGGCAACGCGGCGCTGTCCCTCTCGACGCTGTCGCAGACTCCGAACCTCGTCGTCTACTACCCGCGGGAGGGCACCGATGTCGCTCCTCCCCCGTCGACGATCGACTTCGTGCCCAGCTGGTTCCTCGCCGGCGCGGGCTGGCTCGTCCCCTGCCTCCTCGTTCTCCTCCTCGTCCTCGGGCGCCGCTTCGGACCGCTGGCCGTCGAACGCCTGCCCGTCGTCGTGCCCGCCGTCGAGACCGTCTTCGGCCGGGCGGCACTGGCTGAGCGCAGTCGCGACCGCGCCGGGGCCCTCCACGCGCTGCGCACCGCGGCGCTGCTGCGCATCGCCGGGCGTCTCGCGCTCGGTCCCGAGGTCGGCCGCGATGTCCTCCTCACTCGGATCGCCGGCGCGACAGGCCGCGACCCCACGCAGGTGACCTGGGCGTTCGTCACCGCCGCCCCCGCCACCGACCGCGAACTCACCGAGGTCGTCGACCTCATCGATGTCATCGAAAGCGAGATCCCATGACCAGCAGCCACCCCGCGCGCCCCTCGACTCCCCCGCAGGCACCGGCCGTCCCACCGGCCGAGTCTCCCGCCGACCCGCTCGCGGCGGCCTTCGCCGCGGTGCGCGGTGAGATCGGCAAGGCCGTCGTCGGCCAGGACGATGCGGTCACCGGCCTGCTGCTCGCCCTGCTGTGCCAGGGCCATGTGCTCCTCGAGGGCGTGCCCGGGGTGGCGAAGACCCTGCTCGTGCGCAGCTTCGCCACGGCCGTCGACCTCGATCACACGCGCATCCAGTTCACCCCCGACCTCATGCCCTCCGACGTCACCGGGTCGCTCGTCTTCGACGCTGCCACCTCGGACTTCGAGTTCCGCAGCGGGCCCGTCTTCACGAACGTCCTCATCGCCGATGAGATCAACCGGACGCCGCCGAAGACGCAGTCGGCGCTGCTCGAGGCGATGGAGGAGCATCAGGTCTCCGTCGGCGGCCGCTCCCGGGCTCTGCCCGAGCCCTTCATCGTCGCCGCCACGCAGAACCCCCTCGAGTACGAGGGAACCTACCCGCTGCCGGAGGCCCAGCTCGACCGGTTCCTCTTCAAGCTCGTCCTCACCCTGCCCGATCGCGACCGCGAGTTCGAGATCCTCGACCGGCACGCCCACGGCTTCGACGCCGGCCGCCTCGACGACGCGGGGCTGCGCCCCGTGCTCGACCGCGACATGATCGCCCGGGCCCGGCAGGCGGTGGCGACCGTCCACATCGCACCGGAGATCATCACGTACATCGTCGATCTCGCCCGCGCCACCCGGCAGGCGCCGTCCCTGGCACTCGGCGTCTCACCCCGCGGGGCGACGCGGATGCTCGCCGCCGCTCGCGCCCTGGCCTGGCTGGCCGGTCGTGACTACGTCACCCCCGACGATGTCAAGTTCCTCGTGCCGATGACCCTGGGCCACCGGGTCATCCTCCGTCCGGAGGCGCAGATGGACGGGCTGAACGTCGGCCAGGTCCTCGACTCGATCGTCGCGACCACCGAGGTCCCCCGCTGAATGACCTCTCGTCTGCTTCTCCTCACCCTCCTCGGGATCGTGCCGGTGATGCTCGTCCCGGGGTGGCCGAGCGCGCTCATCGTCGCCGGGGTCATCGCCGTCGTCGCCGTCGTCGACTGGCGGCTCGCCCCCGCCCCGCGCCTCATCGGCCTCCAGCGCACGCCGGGGCCGATGGTCCGCCTCGGCGAGGACACCACGGCCACACTCACCCTCGTCAACGATTCGCCCCGGCGGATCCGGCTGCACGTGCGCGACGCGTGGGCCCCGAGCGCCGGAGCCCACAGCACCCGGACCGCGCTCACCCTCGATCCCGGTGAGACGCGGGAGATCACGACCGTGTTCACTCCCCGCAGACGCGGTGCCCTCGCCGCCGATCAGGTGACGCTGCGCACGGCGACTGCCCTCGGCCTCGTCCGGCGGCAGAAGAGCGTCGACGTCCCCGCGGCGATCCGGGTCCTGCCGCCCTTCGTCTCCCGCCGGGAGCTGCCGTCGAAGGTGCAGAAGCTGCGGGAGCTCGAAGGGCGGTCGGCGGTGATGATCCGCGGCATGGGCACCGAGTTCGATTCCCTGCGCGACTACGTCGACGGCGACGACGTCCGGTCGATCGACTGGCGGGCCAGTGCCCGCGCCCAGGACCTCATCGTCAAGACATGGCGCCCGGAGCGCGATCGCCGGGTCGTCATCGTCGTCGACTCCTCCCGGCTCGCCGCCCGCCGCAGCGGTGCGGGCACGGTCTTCGACGCCGCCCTCGAATCCGCTCTCCTGCTCACGGCCCTCGCCGCCGGGGCCGGCGACCGCGTCGACGTCATCGTCGCCGATGCCCGGGTGCGCGCGACCGCCTCGAGCCACCGCTCCTCCGACCCGGTCCACGACCTCTCCGTCGCGCTCACCCCCGTCCACCCCGAGCTCTACGACGCCGACTGGGAGCAGATCGCTGCCAGCGTGCTCGCGACCTCGCGGCAGCACGCCCTCGTCGTCGTCATCACTGCCCTCGACGAGGCGACCGTGGCCGAGGAGATCCTCCCCGTCCTCCCGACGCTGATGAGCCGCCACCGCGTCGTCGTCGCCTCCGTCGCCGACCCCGACCTCGACGACCTCGCCGCCCGCCGCGGCGACGCCACCGAGGTCTACACCGCAGCCGCGGCAGCCGCCGAGCTCCTCACGGTGGAGGCCCTGCGTGCCCGGCTGCGCGGGATCGGCGTCGATTCGGTCGCAGCGACCCCCGAGCGCCTGCCCGGAGCGCTCGCCGACCTCTACATCGGGCTCAAGGCCACCGGCCGACTCTGAGCCGCACGGGCACTGCCGACCACCGCCTCGGCGCGGGACCGTCCTCTCGGCGCGGTCACCGGTCGGTGGCGACGATCGCGTAACCCGCCTCGTGGTCCTCGAGGTCCGCCGACAGCCCCGCCCGGGCTGCTCGCCTTCCGAGCGTTCCCGCGTAGACGACGATGGCGGCCGTGTAGGCGACGCCGATCGCGATCTTCAGGGCCGGCGGCAGCGGATTGGGCGTGACGAAGCCCTCGATGAGACCCGAGAGGAAGAGCATGATGACGAGTCCCCCGGCGACGACGAGGAGAGAGCGCGCCTCCCGGGCGAGCTTCGTGCGGCGCAGCTGCGGGCCGGGGATCACCCAGGCGAAGAAGAGCCGCAGGCCGGCGGCCGCGGCGAGCAGGATGCAGCTGATCTCCGGGATGCCGTGGGGAAGGATGTAGAGGAAGAAGTCGGCACCGCGGTCGAACTCGAACATCATCGCCCCGGAGAAGCCGACGTTGACGGCGTTGAGGAGCAGTCCCTGGAGGACGAAGACACCGGTGACGCCGAGGAGGACGAACTGCACGGCGATCCACGCGTTGTTCGTCCACACGCCGATGGCGAAGAAGCCGTTGGGGTTCTCCTTGTAGTACTCGACGAAGTCCTGTTCGGCGAACTGCCGCCGGTACTCGTAGTCGCCGAACGTGTCGAGGACCTCCGGGTGGGTGCCCGCCCACACCCCGGCGAGCACCGAGGCGGCGAGGAACGCGAGGGCGATGACGACGAAGTCCCAGCGCAGCCGGTAGATCGACAGCGGCAGTGCGATGGCGAAGTAGCGGGCGATGCCGGACAGACCGCCGGACGGCACCGACGAGAGGTGGTTCCGCGCCCGGTGGACGATCGCCGAGAGCCGCGCCGCCTCGAGGGAGTCCGGGGCAACCGTCATGATCTGGGAGAGGTCCTTCGACGCCGCCCGGTAGAGGTCGAGGAAGCGCTGCGACTGCGCCGGATCGAGCCGATTGCGCTTCGCGAGATCCGCGAGCTCCCGCCAGTTCTCGCCGTGCATCTCGGCCAGCAGGTTCGGATCCATGCCTCCACCCTAGACGATCGGGAACCGGTCCGAGTCTGTGCCGCAGGCGGGCGACCGCCTCGGTGTGCCAGGATGGTGGGGTGAGCACTCTCGTGACCGGTGAAGCCGTCGAACTCAGCGTCCAGCCGGCAGCGCTGGCCGCCCGGGCGCTCAGCTGCGCCATCGACTGGCTCATCTACAGCCTCGTCAACATCGGTCTGCTCATCGGCATGTTCTGGCTGCTTCTGCGGATCGTCGAGGTCAACACCCTCATCCTCGGGTCGGTGATGACGATCATGAGCATCAGCGTCTTCGTCCTCCTGCCGATGCTCGTCGAGGTGCTCACGAAGGGCCGGTCGGTCGGCAAGCTCATCCTCGGTCTGCGCATCGTCCGCGACGACGGCGGGGCGATCCGGGTGCGGCACTCCGTCATCCGCGCGCTCCTGTGGCCCTTCGAGGTGCTCGCGACCGGCGGCGGGCTCGCCGCGCTCTCCGGTCTCGTCTCACCGCAGACCAAGCGCCTCGGCGACTATCTGGCCGGGACGCTTGCGGTGAGCGAACGCACGAGCCCGCCCCCGCCGGTCACCACCCACGTCGCCCCGCAGCTCGTCCAGTGGCTGAGCGAGACCGATGTCTCCGCGGTGCCGACGGGACTGCACCGGCGCATCGTCGCGTTCCTCGCGATCGCCCCGAACCTCAGCCACGAGTCCCGGTGGCAGCGGGCCATCGAACTCGCCACGGAGCTCAATCCCCATGTCGCCCCCGCCCCGCCGGAGGGCACCCTGCCCGAGCAGTTCCTCTCCGCGATCGCCCACCGGCAGCGGGTGACCGAGGCCGCGAAGCAGCAGCGCCGAGATGCGCAGGCACGCCGGTTCCGCGCCGGCATCGACCATCTGCCGCACGGCCTGCGGATGCGTGCCGAGACCACGCCGGGCGAGCACCGCCGCTGACGAGGCTGCGCCCGCCTCAGTACCGGTAGTGATCGGGTTTGAAGGGACCGGCGACGTCGACGCCGATGTACTCGGCCTGCTCCTTCGTCAGCTCGCTCAGGCGCGCTCCGAGGGCGGGCAGATGGAGGCGGGCGACCTTCTCGTCGAGCTCCTTCGCCAGCCGGTGCACCGAGTTGTCGTAGTCGGAGTGCGCGGCCCACAGTTCGATCTGGGCGAGCACCTGGTTGCTGAACGAGGCGCTCATGACGAACGACGGGTGGCCCGTGGCATTGCCGAGGTTGAGCAGGCGGCCTTCGGAGAGGACGAGGATCTCCGTGGTCTCCCGATCGAGTCCGAGCTCGGCGGGCACGGGAACCGTCCACTGGTGGACCTGCGGTTTGATCTCGATCGTCGACACCCCGGGCAGGCGGCGCAGACCGGCGAGGTCAATCTCGTCGTCGAAGTGCCCGACGTTGCCGACGATCGCCCCGGACTTGAGCCGCTGGAGCGTCTCGACGCCGACGACCCGGGTGTTGCCGGTCGTCGTGATGACGATGTCGGCCTCGGCGGCGACATCGTCGAGGAGGGCGACCTGGTAGCCGTCCATCGTCGCCTGGAGGGCGCAGATGGGGTCGATCTCCGTGACGACGACCCGTGCCCCCTGACCGCGCAGCGCCTCGGCGGCGCCCTTGCCGACGTCGCCGTAGCCGACGATGACGGCGATCTTGCCGCCGATGAGGACGTCGGTGGCGCGGTTGAGCCCATCGGGCAGGGAATGGCGGATGCCGTAGCGGTTGTCGAACTTCGACTTCGTCACGGAGTCGTTGACGTTGATCGCGGGGAACGGCAGCTCCCCCGCCTCGGCGAGGCGGTAGAGCCGGTTGACTCCGGTCGTCGTCTCCTCGCTCACTCCGCGGATGCCGGCGGCCAGCGCGGTGAAGCGCCCGGGTGCCGCGGTCATCGCGGATTCGAGCTGGGCGAGGAACGCCTGGTACTCCTCGGGATCGTCCTCGGCTGCGCTCGGCACGCGTCCGGCCGCTTCGGCGGCCGCACCCTGAAGGACGTACATCGTCGCGTCCCCGCCGTCGTCGAGGATGAGATTGGGTCCGTCGGCGAAGTCGAAGATCCGGTCGGCGGCCCACCAGTACTCGGGCAGGGACTCGCCCTTCCACGCGAAGACGGGCACGCCCTCGGGGGCCTCGGGGGTGCCGCGACCGACGACGACGGCCGCCGCGGCCTCGTCCTGGGTCGAGAAGATGTTGCAGCTCGCCCAGCGCACCTGCGCGCCGAGGGCGACGAGCGTTTCGATGAGCACGGCCGTCTGCACCGTCATGTGGAGGCTGCCGGCGATGCGGGCACCGGCCAGCGGAGCCTGTTCCGCGTACTCCTCGCGCAGAGCCATGAGACCGGGCATCTCGCGTTCGGCGAGTCGGATCTGATGGCGACCCGCCTCGGCGAGACTGAGATCGGCGACCTGGAAGTCAGTGGGTTCGAGCACGGTGCCTCCTTGTGCGGTGGGGTGTCGGTGCGGCTGAGAGTCAGTGCGGCTGAGTGTCGGTGCGGCAGGCTCAGGCGGCCCGGCCGGAGACGATGACGGTGGCGAGGTCGGTGAGTTCGCGCACGCGCGCCTCGTCGGGCGCTTCGACGTTGAGCCGCACGAGCGGCTCGGTGTTCGACTTGCGCAGGTTGACCCACCAGTCCTCGCCCTGCACGCTGATCCCGTCGAGTTCCTCGATGCGCCCGGGACCGAAGTCGGCGGCGGCCGCGGCGAACGCGGCGAGGACGGCATCGGGATCGGCGACGGTGAAGTTGATCTCCCCCGACTGGCGGTAGGTGTCGTAGGCGGCGACGAGGCTCGAGGCCAGGCCGCCGGCGGTGGCGAGAGCGGTGATGAGGTGGCAGGCGGCGAGCATGCCCGAATCCGCGCCGTAGAACTCCTCGAAGTAGAAGTGCGCGGAGTGCTCGCACGCGAAGACCGCGTGCTCCTCGCGCATCAGGGTCTTGATCCCGGAGTGGCCGACCTTCGAGCGGATCGCGCGACCGCCGGCGGCGGCGATCGCCTCGGGGACGCTGCGGGAGGTGATGAGGTTATGGATGACCGCGGGCGTCTGGGCGCCGGCGGCCCGGGCGCGGGTGATCTCGCGTTCGGCGACGAGAGCGCCGACGGCCGAGGCCGACAGCGTCGCTCCGGTCTCGTCGATGAAGAAGCACCGGTCGGCGTCGCCGTCGAAGGCGAGCCCGAGATCGGCGCCATACTCGACGACCGCCCTCTGCACGTCGACGAGGTTCTCGGGTTTGAGGGGGTTGGCCTCATGGTTGGGAAACGTCCCGTCGAGTTCGGTGTAGAGGCCGATGACGTCGAGGTCGAGCTCGGGCAGCCCCGCGGCGGTGCCGAAGACCTCGTCGAGGAGCCGTCCGGCCATGCCGTTGCCGCAGTCGACGACGACGCGCAGACCGCGCACGCCGTCGACGTGGGTGAGCTGACGGATGCGCTGGGCATAGCTGCCCCGCATCGTCGCCGCCGCGCGCTCGTCGACGGGCACCGGGGCGGCCTCCGGCTCAGGCGCCGGGGCGTCGGGGGCGAGGTCGCGGATCCGTCCGAGTCCGGAGTCGAGGCTGACGCCGCCGGCACGGGGGCCGCAGATCTTGATCCCGTTGTAGTCGGCGGGATTGTGGCTCGCGGTGATCATCGCCCCGGGCAGGTCGAAGATCCCGGAGGCGAAGTAGAGCTGGTCGGTCGAGCAGAGGCCGAGGAGGACCGGGCGCCGACCCGCGGCGGCGACGCCCGCGGCGAAGGCCCCGGCGAATCCCGGGGAGCTCGGGCGCATGTCATGGCCGACGACGACCTCGGTGCTGCCGTGGATCTCCGCCATCGCGGTGGCCGTGGCCCAGCCGAGGGCGAAGAGGATGTCGTCGTCGAGTTCGTCGGGGATCCTCCCGCGGATGTCGTAGGCGCCGACGGCGGTGGCCAGGGCGCGGGCACGGGAGGCGGGGAGGGTCATGGGGTGTCCTTCGTGGAGATCGTCGGAGGCGCTCACGGGCCGATGATGCGCAGGTGACCGTGCTTGCGGCCCTGCCCGGAATCGGCGTCGGAGTCGGTGTCGGCGTCGACGGCGCGCGGTCCGCTCGCGCGGCCAGGTGCGGGGGTCGCCGCGGCCTCGCGCACCGCGTCGGCGATCGCGAGGAGATCGTCATGGGTGCGCTCGGGCGGTTCCTCGGACGCGCCGATGCGGATGAGCTCCCAGCCCACCGGCGGGGTGAGCCGGGCGGCGTGATCGGCGCAGAGGTCGTGGGCGCCGGGTTCGGCGCGGCGGGCGAGGGGACCGACGACGACACACGCGTCCGCATGCACATAGGTCATGGTCGCGGAGGCGCTGCGCGAGCAGCTGACTTTCGAGCACGTTCGCAAGGCTGACACAGTCGTTCACTTTACACGCTGTCACTGGCCGTTCCCCGGTGGCCGGGCCGAGCGGCCGACGAGTTCTGCGGGTTTCCTCCGCGGACGGGCAGGGGTCTCGGTAGAATCATCGACCATGAGCTTCAGACGCCGCCGGGACCGGCACGGACGGGGCCTGAGGTCCCCCCTCTTCCGCGCGAATGTCCCCGCGCGCGCGACCCGGGCGGAGTCCTTCGCGCGGGTCGCCGCCGAGGAGTTCGCCCGGCACCGTGAGCAGGAGCCCGATCTCCTCGCCGAGGTGGTCCTCGCCATCGATGTCGTCCCCCCGCCGGGGTCGACGGAGCCGAGCTTCGGTCGGGTGTTCCCCGCGACCCCGCAGCGCCGCACGCACATCGTGCTCTATCGTCGGCCCATCGAATACCACAGCCTCGGCGGGACACGGGAGACCCTCATCGCCGAGGTGATCGCCGACCAGGTCGCGCTGCTGCGCGGCGCGCAGGGCTGAACGACACAGCCGGCCTGCGGCCGAGCCGGCTCCTCAGTCGAGTCGGATGTCGCGGTAGGCGACGCCGGCCGGGGCCGGCGCGGGCATGACTGCCGACAGCCCGCTGTCCGAGGTCACGACGAGGCTCGCATGGACGCCGTCGGCCTGTGACCCGGCAGCGCCCTGTCCGCTGATGACGAGGGCGCGCACCGCTTCGGAGGAGATCTCGGCCGGAGCCAGGGTCGTCGTCGCGGTCGGGTTGAGGTCGACGGTGCGCGGGTCGGTCAGGGAGCCGTCGTCGAGCATGCCGCTGACCTGCACCTGCCCCTGCCCCGGGGAGAGGAAGAGCTGTGCGGTCCCGGTCCGCGGCAGGGCCATGAGCTGTGCGTCGGCGAGGCCTTCGGTGGCGGTGATCGTCGCGAAGTCGCCGGCTCCCCCGTCGGGATTCGTCGCCACGGATGCCGAGGCCTGGACGGGCTGGTCGGACTGGAGGACGAGGCTCGTGGCCGTGAGCTCGCCGAGGTCGGCCTCGGCGACGCCCCCGGCGACGACGGTGAGCGCCGAACGGGGGATGTCGACCTCCCCGTCGGGACCGTAGGCCTTGAGGGCCACCTCGGCGAGATCGTCACCGGGGTTGGCCACGCGCACGCGCACGCTCCTGCCGTCGAGTCCCGTGAGGACCTGCTGGTTCGCGGCCGGTGCCCCCGGCGCGGCGAGGTCGATGCCCTGCGGGGTGAGCCCGTCGAGCTTCGTCTCCTGGATCGAGCCGGCGAGGACTCCCCCGTCGACGGAGACGTCGACGGCGAGTTCGGGGGCGCCCGCGGCGAGTCCGGCCAGGCGGACGGCCCGCTGGGAGCCGGCCCGGATGCTCAGCTCGGTCGGTTCACCCCGCGATCCCGAGGGGGTCATCACCTGGACCTGGGCCTGGACGGGCACGCTGCCGGGGTTGCTCAGCAGCAGCTGCGAGTTCGATCCCGCCTCACCCGATCCGGCGACGATCCGGAAGTTCGCCGCGGGTGCCGCGCATGTGAGGGTGGCGAGCCCCGTGAGGTCCCCGGAGGTGCCTTCGACGGTCTGGAGCGCCGTGGTCAGGGCGGGGGCTCCGGGACGGGCGAAGCCGGTGACGATCTTCGTGTTCTCGACCGCATCGTCGCCGGAGACGAAACCTCCTGAAGCGGGGTTGTCGAAGTCCGGGGACCCGCCGAGGGTGGCGACCTGGAGACGCGAGGCGCTCACGGAGCCGTCGGCGGCACTGATCGGGGCGGTCGCGGAGACGACGCGGGTGCTGACGTTCGAATCGTCGACGAACTCGGCGTCGGTGCCCTCGGCGGCCTGATCGGTGAGCAGCGGTCCCGGGCAGATCACCTGGGTGTCTGCGGTCGGCATGCGCACCTGTTCGGGGCTGCGACTGAGCGTGCCCGCCGGCAGCGGGGTGAGGAACGACGTCGTGGCGATGAGGATGCCGGGAACGGCAATCGCTGCGAATGTCACGGTGCTGCGGCCGAGCCTCATGCTCTCTCCTCCGACTTGTCCGTTGCGGCACCGTCAGCCGACGAGCCGTCCAGTGGTGCCCTGTCGTCAGCGGGGGTGCCTTCAGTGGCGGTGTCGTCAGGGGCGGTGCGCTGCGCCGCGGTCTCGGATTCCCCTCGTGGGGTCGCCGGCTCGGCCCGCCGCATGGCACGGTTCGGGCCGGGGCGGCGGCTGCCGATGGGCAGGGCGACGATGAGGCAGAGGAGACCGAGCACCCAGCCGGCGATGACCCCGGCCGCCATCAGCGGTGACGCATCGTCGAGTTCGACGGTGCCGCCCGCGGCCGGCAGGGTGAACTGCTCATCCCACGCCTGATCCGGTTCGGCCGGGCGCGGGAGGTCCTCTCCGTCGATGCTCGCGGTCGTCCCGTGTGCGGCCTCGGCGACGACGAGCGTGCGCCCGTCCGCGCCGGGCGCGATGTCGATCGTCTCCCCGGAGCGCGGTGCCGTCGACAGCGTGCCGTCGGGTTCGCGGACGAGGAAGCGGCCGCTGTAGGGCTTGTCGACGTTCCAGAGCACACCCGCATCCGTCGGTCCGACCTCGACGAGGCCGGTCGCTGCGGCCACGGAGGAGCGCAGCGCGGCGTCGTCCTCGTCGACGAGGACGAAATCGACGCCGAGGCGGCCGAGCAGCTCGCGGACGTCGCCGGCGTCGTCGGCCGACAGCGCGGCCGCGGCCTGGGCGACGAGGACCTCGTCCTCGCCGATGGGCAGCGGTCGCCGCTGCCACGGCGGACCGCCGACCGCCTCGGCGGAGGCCACGGTCGAGGTGCCGATGACGGTGCCGTCAGCGGTCGAGAGCAGGGTGGCGAGCACGTCGCCGTCGACGGCGTCGAGGCGCAGCGTGCGGGCCTCCGTGGGTCCGGCGGCCCGGTCGGCGGCGAGGGCGGGAACAGTGCCGTCCTCCGTCGTCGACACCGCCTCGGAGGCAGGACCGGTGCCGAGCACGGCGAGGCCGACGGCGGCGACGGCGACGAGGCCGGTGAGCACGCGCAGGGGAACCCGGGAGACTCTGCGCGGGGCCGCGGTGAGGCGGTCGGCGCCGAGGACGAGGAGCGCGATCGCACCGATGCTCGTCAGCGTCACTCCGGCCGCCGGGTACGACCCGATGAGCGCGAACGGGCCGACCTGGGCGGGCAGGTGCGCCTGGATGATCGAGACGACGAGGCCGGTGAGGTAGAGCCCGACCGCCCAGGTGAGCACCGTGAGCGGGATCCTGGCCTCGATGAGGGTGAGGAAGGCGAGCAGGAGCATCGGCAGGACGATGACGAGCGCCCACAGCTGGCTGACGCCGGTCACCCCGAGCGGTTCGAGCAGTCCTGTCAGCCACGTGGGATCGAGCGGGGCGGGGAACCCGACAGCGAGGAGATACGTCGGAGCGGTGCCCGGCGACAGCGTCTGACCGGGCATGACGAACAGGGTGCCGGGGTGGGTGACGACCCCGGCGAGCCACGGCCACGTGAGCACAAGGGTCGGGGCGAGCAGCCAGAGATGACGCAGACCCCGCCGGCGGACCACGAGGGCGATCGTGAGGACGAGGCCGACCACGAGCATGAGCGGGACGCCGGCGATGATGACGACGAGGAGCAGCCCGGCCGCCGCGGCCGCCGAGACCGAGCCGGTGCGGAGGCTGCGGGTGAGCGCGATGATGAACAGCGGTGCGGCGATCCACACGAGGATGACGCCGAGGCGGCCGGTCGAGAGCCCCATGACGAAGAGCGGGGCGACGAGCCACAGGAGACCGGCGAAACCGCGGACCCACTTGCCGGACACGAGGATGCCGGCGCACGCGTA
Source organism: Brevibacterium sp. 2SA (assembly GCF_005502845.1). Classification (NCBI taxonomy): domain Bacteria; kingdom Bacillati; phylum Actinomycetota; class Actinomycetes; order Micrococcales; family Brevibacteriaceae; genus Brevibacterium; species Brevibacterium sp. 2SA. Next base: position 12,470 of record NZ_SCMW01000002.1, read on the forward strand.
CGCGGCGATCGCCGCCGCGATCGGGGCGGCGAGGATGAGGACGCGGACCGCGACGTCGAGGTTGCCGAGGAACGGCAGACCGAGCACCGCGAGGACGAGCTGGAGCGGATCGGCCGGGGCGTCGATGCCCGTGCCGGCGTCGAGGAAGCCGCCGAGGAGCCGCGTGACGAGCTCCCCGTAGCCGATGTCGGTCGACCCCAGCGCACCCCCGACGAGGTGTCCGGGACCGACGAGCCGGTGCGAGACGAGGCCGCTGAGCAGACCGGAGGCGAGGATGAGGAGGAAGAGCGGGTGCGTGAAGATGCCGGCGCCGCCGCTGACCTCGAGGCGGGAGAACGAGTCGATGGCCTCCTCGGTGTCACCGACCTGATTGAGGTCGGCCTCGTCGAGGGAGTCGTGGTCGCCGTCGCCGGAGCCGGTCCCGGCGCCGCGCGCGGCCATGCTGCGCCGGTGGACGGCGAGTTCCTCGGGGTCGGCGAAGAGCGAGTCGAGGTGCGCGGTGTTCGCGCGCTTCGCGAGCCGGCCGCGTTTCGCGTTGGCCCGGCGCAGGCGGGCGGTCGCGCGGACGTCGGCGGGCAGGCCGACAAGCGCGGCGAAGCGCCAGCCGGCGGTGCGGACGTCATTGCCGAGCAGGGAGAGCAGCCCGGAACCGAGCTGGGTCGCGGCCAGGGTGATGAGCAGTGGGACGAGGCCGGGCCGGGCGAGGCTGAGCCGGTAGCGCTGTTCGGTGCGCACCTGGCCGCGCGAGGACGGGGGCTTGGCCGAGGTGCCGAGCTGAGCCGCCTCGGCCGACGAGATGTCGAGTCGAGCGCCGGGGGCGAGTGCCACCCGCCGTCCGAGGTCGCGGAGGCGACGGGAGTATTCGATGCCGCGGTAGGCCGGGCCGAGTCCGCGGCTGGGAGCGCCGATGCGATCGAGGTCGCCGGTGGCGATGAGCATGCCGGGCAGGTCGAGCGCGAGCGTCTCGGATTCCCCGTCCCGCTGTCCCTGGTCGAGCTCTCCCGACCCCACAGGATTGACGCGCACCCCCGCCGAGGTGGTCGTCACCCCGGCGGAGACGATCCGCTCGCCGCTGAAGAGCTTCGGCCCGACCGCGGCGACCGAGTCCGCGGCGCTCATCGCATCGAGGAGCTCGTCGAGGCACCCGGGCGCGGGACGGGAGTCGGGTGTGAGGAACCACAGGTAGTCGCTGCCGGCGACGGCCGGCAGGGCCAGCGCCTCGGAGACGGCAAGGCCCCCGAGATCGACGACGGGGATCTCGGGGTGGATCCTGCCCAGGGTGGTTTCGAGCTCGGCCTTGCGGGAGTCGTCGCCGGAGATGACGACGACCGTGACGGCAGGTCTCACACGACTCGCTTCTTGAGTCGACGGCGTTCGCGCTCGGACATGCCGCCCCAGATCCCGAACCGCTCGTCGTTGGCCAGCGCGTAGTCGAGGCATTCGGAGCGCACCTCGCAGGACTCGCAGACGCGTTTGGCCTCGCGGGTCGATCCGCCCTTCTCCGGGAAGAACGCCTCAGGGTCGGTCTGGGCGCACAGCGCCTGGTCCTGCCACGACAGTTCGCCGTCTTCGGCGGCGCCGAGGAGGAGCGAGAGCGGCGACACTGCCGCATCGTCGACGGGCAGCGGTGTGAGGTCGTTCGGATCGATCGCCAATGGGTCCGGCAGCGTGTCCGGTGTGCGGGCGCCGGGTTCGACGAACCAGTCGCCGGCGCTGCGGGAGGTCACCCCCGGTACGGAGACGAACTCCTCGTCTTCCAGTCTCTTGCTCTGTGCGCTCTGCACGGTTCTCCCCTTTCTCACGCTCAGCGTGTTGTGCCATGCGAATCCGAGAATTCGTGCTAAGCGCGTTCCCCTTAGGTATAAATTACACGCGTGTCATTACCGCTGAGTCAAGCCCTCGTGCAGTATCCAAGCGGGGAGAAACCGCGTATTCGAACACACCTTCACATACACACGCGCCGCGAACACAAGATATGGTGACCGGCATGCGCACCTGCCACAATCCATGGTGCCCACCTGATGGGATCGTGAGAATTTCGGATTCGTTCGGCTGTGATGGGAATATGGAGGAATGAGCCAGGGTGACGGTCCGCGAGCAGGCATGAACGACAGACTGCTGACCGTCTACGCGCCTCCCCTCGATGAGGACATCCGGCCCGGTTCGGACCTCGCGGGCATCCTCATCACCAGTCTGCGGCGCAACCGCATCGATCTCAAGGACGGCGACATCCTCGTCATCGCCTCGAAGGTCGTGTCGAAGGCCGACGGACGCCTGACCTCGGTGGCCGATCGGGCCGAGTTCGAAGACCTCGTCCGAGCGTCCTCGACCCACCTCGTGGCCGAACGCAGCTATGCCTCGGGAACGACGGTCCAGGTCGTGCGGACTCAGGCCGGCACGGTGCAGGCCGCGGCCGGTCTCGACCAGTCGAACTCCGGAGGCGACGTCGTCCTCCACCCCACCGACGCCGACCGGTCCGCCGCCCGGCTGCGCGCCCGGGTCGAGGAGGCCTTCGCAGTGCGCATCGGCGTCGTCGTCTCCGATACGACCTCGCGGCCGTGGCGGGTCGGGGTCGGCGACATCGCGCTCGGCCTCTCCGGGTTCTCCGGCCTCGACGATCAGCGCGGACTGCCCGACGACGACGGGCGCGTGCAGACGGTGACCGTGCGGGCCGTCGGCGATGAGATCGCCGCCGCCGCCGACCTCGTCAAGGGGGCCGCCCGCGGTCTGCCGATGGCGCTGATCCGCGGTGCCGGCGGTTACCTCGACAACGGTGGCGATGGAGCGAAGGCGCTGTGCCGGGACCTCGGTGAGGACTGGTTCCGCTTCGGACACGTCGAGGCGATCCAGCGCGGGCTCGGCGTCGACTCCGTGCCCGGCCGTGCTCCTGCCGGGGACGGGGGCGACGACATCCTCGAGCGCGTCTCCCGAGCGATCCGCGTCGTCCGCGGCGGCAACGCGCGCACCCCCGGTCATGCGGCCTGGCGGATGCGCATCGAGGGGTCCGGCTCGCGGATCATCATGAGCCCCTCGACCTCCCCGGCGACGACCCAGGCCGACGGACCGCCGATCCTCGAGGCGATGGTCGGCCTCGGCTCCCTCGTCGAGCGCATGCACACCGCGCTCTTCGCCGAGGATCTCTCCGCGACGACGAAGTGGCACTGGGCCGAGGGGGATCTCGGCAGCTTCCCGCGCGGAGTGACGATCGACATCGGTCTCCTCTCCCCCGACAGCACGCACTGATCCCCCGACAGCACACGCTGAGAAAGCAGGACCCATGGATCTCACCCGCCTCGCTCGCACCGGCGGCCCGGTGCTCTTCTGGCGCGGGCCCAACTTCGACACCCTCGACCTCACCGGCCCGGTCATCGCGAACTGGGTGAATAAGGGAGTCGGTCTCTTCGGCGACTACGATCTCGGCCCCGACTTCACCCTCTTCGTCCCGCTGCCCGGCGGTCTCCACTGGCGCGAGCTCGTCGCGATCCTCAGCGTCCTCCTCGCCGGTGGCCGTGTCGTCCTCGGCGCGCAGGGTGGTGCCGGGGGCGAGCAGTCGGCCGTTCCGGACGGGGACTTCCACGCGCTCGTCCCGCTCGGGTTCGAATCGGACCCGGCGATCGCCTCGGCGGAGGAGATCTTCGTCTTCAATCCCCCCGCCCTGGCGCTGAGCACTCCGGTCGATGCCGATTTCATCGACGTCAACTCCGCGATCCGCGCGTATCCCGACGTCACCCCGCGCCGCCTCGACGGCTCGGGCACCCTCGCGGTCCTCGGGCCCGCGGGGACGACGGAGATCCCGTGGACTGCGGAGATGCCTGCTGGTCGCCCGGCGGGGATCCTCGTCTCCCACTCGACCCCGCACGAGGACCAGTGGCCGGACCTGCTCGGCCACCTCCTCGGCGGCGGTGAGACCGTGCTCGGCACGGGAGTCGATGAGGCTCGCATCGCGGACCTCGCACGGGAGCTCGGTGAGGTCCGTGGCAGACTGGGGACATGGACAAAGTAGTTGATACGCCCGCAGAAGCGGTGGCCGATATTGCCAATGGATCGTCGATCGCCGTGGGCGGATTCGGGGTCGTCGGAGTCCCCGAATTCCTCATCCGCGCGATCAGGGAACAGGGGACGACAGACCTCGAGGTGATCTCGAACAACGCGGGCGTCGACGGCCGCGGGCTCGGGGTGCTGCTCGCCGACCATCGGATCCGGCGGATCATCGCGTCCTATGTCGGGGAGAACAAGGAGTTCGCCCGGCAGTACCTCTCCGGTGAGCTCGAGGTCGAGCTCACCCCGCAGGGCACGCTCGCAGAGAAGCTGCGCGCCGGCGGTGCGGGCATTCCCGCGTTCTACACGATCACCGGCGCGGGCACCCAGGTCGCCGAGGGCGGCATGCCGTGGAAGTACGACGCGGACGGCAATGTCATCAAGGAGTCCCCGGCGAAGGACACCCGGGTCTTCGACACCTTCGGCGAGGAGAAGACCTACGTCCTCGAGGAGTCGCTCGCCCCCGACTACGCCCTCGTCCGCGCCGCCGTCGGCGACCGCGACGGCAATCTCGTCTTCCACTCCTCGGCCCGCAACTTCAATCCCCCGGCCGCGCAGGCCGGTCGGATCACGATCGCCGAGGTCGAGAAGCTCGTCGAACCCGGTGACATCGATCCCGACGAGGTGCACCTGCCCGGTGTCTTCGTCCACCGTGTCGTCCCGCTGACGGCGGAGCAGATCGCCGACAAGCCGATCGAGAAGCGCACCCTCCGCCCGACCCCGACCGCCGCGAACGCCTGAGGAGAGCCGACCATGGCACTGACACGCAACCAGATGGCCGCGCGCGCGGCGCAGGAGCTCGCCGACGGCAGCTACGTCAATCTCGGCATCGGCATGCCGACCCTCGTCCCGAACTACGTGCCCGACGGGGTGCGGCTCGTCCTCCAGTCGGAGAACGGCCTCCTCGGCGTCGGGCCGTACCCGACTGAGGACGAGCTCGACCCCGACCTCATCAACGCGGGCAAGGAGACCGTGACGATGCTGCCGGGCGCCTCGTACTTCGATTCGGCGGCGAGCTTCGGCATGATCCGCGGTGGCAAGATCGATGCCGCGATCCTCGGCGCGATGCAGGTCGGGGTCAACGGCGACATCGCGAACTGGATGATCCCCGGCAAGATGGTCAAGGGCATGGGCGGTGCGATGGACCTCGTCCACGGCGCCAAGCGCGTCATCGTCGTCATGGACCACGTCGCGAAGGACGGCACGCACAAGCTGCTCGGCGCCTGCGACCTGCCGCTGACGGGCAAGGGCGTCGTCGAACGCGTCATCACCGACCTCGCCGTCCTCGATGTCTCCGGTGACGCCTTCACCCTCGTCGAGCTCGCACCGGGAGTCACCGTCGAGGAGGTCAAGGAGAAGACCGGCGCCGAGGTGATCGTCCCCGACGACGTCACGACCATCACCGTCCCCGACGTCTGAGACCCGCGCGGCTCGCTGCCGGCGGTACGCACTGCCGGCAGCGCGGACGCACGTGCGCGACACGAGGCCGCTGCCCGCTGACGCTCCATCGGAGTGTCGGTGGGCAGCGGCCTCGTGCGCTGTCCGGCCCGCAGACCCTTCCGGACTCCTCTCAGGGGAAGAGCGATCCGCTCAGGCGAAGGGCAGCGCGCGATCGAGTCCGGTGGTCGCGACGAAGAGGTCGCCGTGGCCGTCGGCCGTGACGGCGGGTTCGTTGGCGCCGATGAAGACGCTCTGTCCCCGCGTCAGCGTCGTCGAGTTCCCGACCGACGTCAGTGTGATCGTCCCCGAGGTGCACAGCACGATGGCCGCCCCGCGCCGGTCGATGCGTGTCAGGCGCGGGCACCGCAGGGCCTGGAGTGCGAAGTCCTCGGTCGCACCGGTGAGGACGCCGTCGCGGTCGGGCTCGAGGAGCTGCGGAGGCGCGGCCGCGAACGTCGCGATCCGGGTGAGTTCGGGGATGTCGACGTGCTTGCTCGTCAGGCCCCCGCGCAGGACGTTGTCGCTCGAGGCCATGATCTCGATCCCCGTCCCGCCGAGGTAGGCGTGGAGGATCCCCGATTCCATCGCGAGCGCCTCGCCCGGCTGGAGGTGGACGCGGCAGAGCATGAGCGCGACGAGGACTCCGGGATCGTCCGAATAGTCGGTGACGAGCTCGACGAAGGTCTGCATCGGATCGACGGCCGTGCCGAGCTGGGAGGCGTGCCCGCGCGGCGGGGTCGCGAAGTCCTGGCCGGCGATCTCCGCGACGAGTCCCGGCGCGCGGTCGTCGCCGAGGATGAGCTCGACGGTCCGCGCGAACGCCTTGGCATCGCTGAGCGCCTTGAGCGACGCGAGGATCTCACCGAGGAAGTCGAGCGCGGACGCCGACAGTGACAGGGAGAGGAACCGCTCGAAGGTCGCCCGCACCGCCTTGCGCGGGCGGAATCCGGAGAGGGCGTGGAACTCCGTGAGGGCGTAGATGAGCTCGGGCTTCGCCGAGGCGTCCTTGTAGTTGCGGTCGGGAGCGTCGAGCTCCGGTCCCGTCTCCTCCTCCCGGGCGTATCCGGCGGCGGCCTGCTCCGGGGTGGGATGGACCTGGATCGACAGCGCCTTCTCCGCGGAGAGGATCTTGAGGAGGAAGGGCAGGCGGGGCCCGAAGACCTCGAGCGAGTCGCGTCCGAGAAGCCCCTCGGGATCACCGGCGATGTACTCGATGAGGTTGGGTCCGAGGTCGAGTCGGCCGGAGGTGCGGACGTCGACGGACGAGGACGAGCCGACGTGTCCGTAGCCGACCGCCCCGTGCGAGCCCTGGGCGGCGGAGAGTTCGAGTCGTGAGGGGCTGAGCGGATGCGCTCCCAGCCAGAGTTCGGCGCACGGCGTGCCGTCCGGGACGGTGCCGAGGATCGCGGGGATCGCGTCCGGGGTGCCCCAGTCGAAGTTCTTCACGGTGTTGTGCAGCCGCCGCACCGGCATCACCTCTCCTGCGTATCGTCCGTGCGCTCTCGCGCGTCCATCCCTCAACCGTAGCGCGTGCGTCTGCCGGATTCCCGCGATGATGCCGTGACTTCACTTTCTGTTCAGGCCCGGTCACACAGTGTTCACCGCACACACGGCAGCGGCCCCCGAGACGCGAGTGCGTCTCGGGGGCCGCTGGTGAAGTGGTCACTCCCCAGTGATCACTGCACGATGATCAGCCGATGACCCGGATGACCTTGGCGCCGCGGCTGAGCATCCACTCGTAGCTGCGCTTCGTCGTGTTCGTCCGCGTCGAGCCCGCATCGTACATCTGGCCCTTGGTCTCGGAGATGATTCCGATGTGACCGGGGATCCAGATGAGGTCGCCGGGCTTGGCGTCCTTGATCGAGATCTCCTTGCCGGCATTGCGCTGCTGGCTCGTCGTGCGCGGCAGATCGATGCCCGCCTTGCCGTAGACGTACTGCGTGTAGCCCGAGCAGTCCCAGCCGTTCGGCGTGGTGCCGCCCCAGACGTACTTGGTCCCGACGTACTTCTTCGCCTGTTCGATGACCTTGTCCCGCTGCGCCTGGATCTGCTCCTCCTTCGAGGGCTTGTCCTCCTTGGGCGGCTCAGTGGGCTTCGGCTCCTCCTTCGGAGGCTCGGTCGGCTTGGGCTCTTCCTTCGGAGGATCCGAAGGGGTGGGCTCCTGCGTCGGTTCGTCGGTCGAACCGCCGTTGTCGGAGCCGTTGTCAGATCCGTCGGCGTTTCCCTCGGCTGCAGCACCTTCCCCGGAGTCTGCACCCGAACCGCCGTCGGCGGCGCTGTCCCCCGGCGGGGGTGCGTCGCCCGGCGCGTTCTCATCGATCGCGGTGCCCGAGATCGTGCCCTTGGCGGAGAACTCGGTCGTGCCGTAGCCCTCGGCCCACACGAGCTTCGCTCCTTCGAAGAGCTGCTCGGCGCGGCCGTCCTTGATCACGGGGTTGGACTTCGGGTAGCCGAGGTGACCGCGCTCGTAGCCTTTGTCCTTCCAGTAGCCGAGGAGGACGCCGGTGGTGTAGGCCGCCCCGGTCTGGGGCGACCAGTGGAACGAGCCCTTCGAGAACGTCTGGTAGACGCCCCCGTTCTTCAGGCCGCCCTTCTCCGTGCTCACGGGCAGCCCGAGCTGGGTGATCGCATCACCCTTGTATGCCGAGGCGATCGCCCCGGTGACATGGTAGGCGCCGGTCTTCTGCGACCAGTAGACGACACCCTTCTCGTAGTTGCGGGCCTTGGCGCCGTCAACGCCCTTGACGTCGTACTCGTTGCCGGTGGCCTTGCCGAGGTTGTTGTCCGCGGCGTACTTCTCGATCGCGGTCTGCGGAGCCGGCTTCGGGGTCTCCGTCTTGTCGTCATCGCTGCTGTCCGAGGGCAGGTCGCCGGACTTGAGGATGTTGTTGACGGTGTCGCGGACCTCGCCGAGCTTCGCGTAGAACGCGTCACCCGGGCAGTCGGTGCTGCCGAGATCGCGGTGTCCGACGAGCGTCGACTTGCTCGCGGTGAGGCCGTACATCGAGAACTTCCACGCGATCGCCGAGGCGACGGCGTCGCGGGTGACCTTCGGCGGAGCCGAGCTGTTGTACGTGCCGAGCACCGAGATGCCGAACGTGCCGGTGTTGTGACCGGAGGTGTGCGCACCGATCACGGCCTTCGAGATGTCGCCGTCACGGGCCTGCCACAGGCGACCGTACTTGTCGGCGACGACGTTGTATCCGATGTCGGACCATCCGCGACCCTGCTGGTGGAAGGTCTGGATGCCGCGGATGATGCCGGGAACGTCCTCGGCCGAGTAGCTGTTCGATCCCGAGGTGTGGTGGACGACGGCCTGCTTGATGCTGCTCGCGTAGTCCGGGCTGCCCTTGTACGACTTCGCTCCCCACGACTTCCGCGAGGCGATGTCGGGCTTGGGGACCTTCGCGGAGTTCGCGACCGTGTTGACCTGCGCGTCACCGGGCACGTAGTTCTGCGTCGTCACCGTGGCAGTACCGGTCGCCGACACCGTCGTGGCCTCGGTCGCACCGGTGTCGGTGGTGCCGGATTCGTCGACAGCCGGTGCCGTCGTTCCGGAGTCCGCCGCCGAGGCGGCCGGGTCGATCTGGACGGGCGCATTGTCCGCGACCGCCTGCGCATCGGCTTCGGAGAACTTCGGGTCGACGAGAACGAGTTCGGCGTCCGAGGGAGCCTTGTCGCCGAGGATGCGCAGCTGCACTCCGCTGGCCTCGTTGACGGTGAACGGCTCGGAGCCCTCGTTCTTCGCCTCCTCCTGCTTGTCCTCATCGAGGTCCTGCCAGTTTCCCCAGCCGGAATCGCTCTTGACGCGGACCTGGATGCGGATCGTGCTCGGCGCATCGGAGAAGGTGACGCCGACGAGGCTCGGGTTCTTCGTGGGCACATCGAGGACGTCGGAGATGAGCGCGATGTTGACGCCGTCCTCGGTCTGCTGGCGCACCGAGCCCGCGATGTCCTCGCTGTCCTGCGAGTCATCGGCGGCAGCGTCCTCGCCCTCTCCGGAGTCGCCGGTCTCGGCCGGAGCCGTGCTCTCCGCGGGTGCGGGAGTCTCAGCCGGGGCCTCAGACCCCTCGGGAGAGGTCAGGCCCGCCGAGGTGGGGGCGACGGTCGCAGCGACCGGCTGAGCACTGACGTTGACCGTCTCAGGGATCTCCGCGGCCGCCAGCGCCGACTGCGACTTGAAGACGTCGGGCAGATTGGTCGCGCTCTGGTTGGAGACGCTGGCTCCGGCACTGCTCGCATCGCGCGCGCCGGGGACGTCGAGTCCGTCTTCGCTCACATTGAGCGCTTCTTGGGTCACTTCCGGTTCGACGGTTGCAGCAAAGGCGTCCGTAGCCGTGACCGCTAAGGTGCCGACGAGCGCGACAGACGCGCAGCCCGCGACAGTGGGCAGTATGTATTTCATCGTTACAGCCTTTTCGAGGAAGTCAGGGAAGTTCAGGCCCGGGAGTCCACTTCACCGTCGGCATACGGTGGGCGACCCCAACATCTCAAAATTGTTACACATTTCCGGCGTGTCAGAGTGGAAAAATAACGAACGAGGAAAGTTACACCGGTGTGGTTCCCAGTGTTGACAGGCGACACACCGTGCGAAAGTTTTTTCGCCGAGGCGTTCTCAGGTCGTCATCGACCGGGTCGCCGGAGCCTCACGGGACGTAGCAGATCGCCCGTGCGTCGGACTCTTCACCCTCGTCAGGAGTGGTGTCGCCGGTGCCGGATGCCGTCACCGCGGCACCGGTGCCGATGTCCGCGGACACGCCCGCCCCGACGCCTGCCGGCATCGCGAGCGCCTGGGTCTGCTTCTCAGCGTCCTTGGAGGCAGCGTCGATCTTCTCGGCAACCAGGCGCCGCGCCTCGGCGAAGTCCGGTTGTGATGGTGTCACGCGCGGCGGAGTGAGGTCAAGCGACTCGATCTTCTGGCTCTTGACCTTGAGCGCGAGGTCGACGAAGGTGTCGACCTGCGTCGACGGGATGTCCGTCGACAGGGCGCCGGGAGTCGCCTTCGCGATGTCCTGGTAGCGGGTGAGCACGGTGGCCGGGTCGAGCTGCTTGACCATCGCCTCCTGGACGCACCGCTGCCGGATCATCCTCTCGTAGTCGCTCGAGAACTCGCGGGACCGGGCGTACCAGAGCGCGTGATACCCGTCGAGCTTCTGCTCTCCGGGTTCGATCCACCCCTTGACCGGTCCGTGCTTGCCCGTCGTCGGGTCGACCTTCGAGGAGATCGGGACGCGTTTGCCCGAGACGATGGTGATGCCGCCGAGGGAGTCGATGAGGTTCTCGAAGCCCTTGAGGTTGATCATCGCGTAGTACTGGACCTCAAGGCCGGTCACGGCGGACACGGCGTCCATCGTCGCCTGCTCGCCGGCCCGCTGCGGGTCCTCGAACTTGTCCTTGTACTTCTCACCCTGCTGGAACACGGCGTTGAGCAGGCATTCGCTGCCGCAGTTGAAGCCCTGCGGGTAGACCGAGGCCAGCGGTGAGCCCTCGGCGAAGGGAACGTTCTGCATGTTGCGCGGCAGGCCGATGATGACGGTCTTGCCGGTCTCCGCGTCGATCGAGACGAGTGACAGGGAGTCGGGGCGGATGCCGGTCCTGCCCTTGCCGGCGTCCGAGCCGAGGAGCAGGATGTTGTAGCGTCCGTCGACGGGCTTGGCGACCTTGCCCGAGGCGAAGAGGTCGCTGACGAGCCCGCGCTGGCTGTTGAGCATGTTCGTCCCCCAGGCCAGCGGCCCGACGACGATGAGCATGAGCGCGCAGAACGCGGCGAGGAAGCGCGGACGGGCCTTCTTCGACAGTGTGACCAGCCGGATGCGGCGGATTGTGTCGATGAGGCAGACGAACCAGTTGAGCCCGACGATGGGCACCCAGATCGTGAGGAACGTGAGGATGATCGGGTTCGTGCCGATCGTGAACGCGAACGTGCGATTGATGAGGATCGCGATGACAGCGACGATGAGGAGCAGCCAGCTGAGCGCGGTGATCGACAGGGAGACCCGCGCCCAGCGCCGGCTGCGGAAGAGCAGCTGGACCCCACCGGGCAGGAGGATGGTGACGAGAAGCAGCAACCACGCCCGGACGTCCCTCGTCGGCTGCGAGGCGTACGACGGATAGTGAATGGGGTCGATGTACTTCGTCTCGGCCACTGCCTCACCTTCGTCTCACGCGCTTCTCGCAGCAGCCGTTCGCGGCCGCGCCAGTGACCACTCTGCCAAAGCTTCGTCAGAGTCCACTGTGTTCATCCATTGTGTCGCGTGGACGCCGTGGATTCCCGCACCTGGGATCTGCGCATGTCGCGGCGCCTCAGTGTTTCTCCTCACACTGCCTCAGCGGGAGGCAGACCACGTGTCCGCCTCCCGCTGCGGTCCCGCGTCGGTCGCGCTGCCGGGTGCGCGACTGCCGGCGGCGCGGCCGGGCAGCTCGCGCTAGCCGAGCAGCTGGCGACCCATGACGAGGCGCTGGATCTGGTTCGTGCCCTCGTAGATCTGGGTGATCTTCGCGTCGCGCATCATCCGCTCGACGGGGTGGTCGACGACGTAGCCGGCCCCGCCGAGGAGCTGGACGGCGTCGGTCGTGATCTCCATCGCGGCATCCGAGGCGAACGCCTTCGCGGCGGCCCCGAAGTACGTGAGGTCGGCGTCGCCGCGTTCGCTCTTCGCCGCCGCGGTGTAGGTGAGCTGACGCGCGGCCTCGAGCTTCATGCCCATGTCGGCGAGCATGAACTGGATGGCCTGGAAGTCGGCGATGCGCTTGCCGAACTGCTGGCGCTCCTTGACGTAGCCCAGCGCGTAGTCGAGTGCGCCCTGGGCGATGCCGACGGCCTGGGCGGCGATCGTCACGCGCGTGTGGTCGAGGGTGCGCAGTGCGATCTTCAGGCCCTCCCCCGGGGCGCCGACGATGCGGTCGCCGGGCAGCCGGACGTTGTCGAAGAGCAGCTCTCGGGTCGGCGAGCCCTTGATGCCAAGCTTGCGCTCCTTCTCACCGAACGTGAAGCCCTCGTCGGACTTCTCGACGACGAACGCGGAGATGTTGCGTCCGCGGGCGCCGTCGGGATCGGTCACGGCCATGACCGTGTAGTACTCGGAGACGCCGGCGTTGGTGATCCACGTCTTCACGCCGTTGAGCACCCAGTCATCGCCGTCGCGGGTCGCCCGCGTCGTCATCGAGGCGGTGTCGGAGCCGGCCTCGCGTTCGGACAGCCCGTAGGAGAATCCGGCCTCGCCGCGGGCGACGGGGGTGAGGTACTTCTCCTTGATCGCGTCGTCTCCGCCGAGCTGGACGGGCATGCTGCCGAGCTTGTTGACCGCGGGGATGAGCGAGGACGAGGCGCAGGCGCGCGCGACCTCTTCGATGATGATCGCCACCGCCAGGGCATCGGCTCCGACTCCCCCGTACTCTTCGGGGATGTGGGCGGCGAAGAAGTCGGTCTCGACGAGCGCGTCGTGGGCTTCCTGCGGGTACCGGGACTCGGCGTCGACCTCGGCCGCGAAGGGCGCGATCCGCTTCTCGACGACGTCGCGCACCGCCGCGCGGATCTCTTCGTGCTCGTCACTGGGCTGGTAGAGGTCGAACATCGTGCTCCTTTGACTGATCGATCGTTCAGTCAACAATTATTGCCCGAGTGCCGCCCCTTTGTCGAGGGCGACCTGGCGGAGGGTGGCCCGGTAGTCGTCGAGTCGGCCGCGGAGGGCGAGCGCCTCGGCGTCGGTGCCGGCGGCGAGGATCCGTGCCGCAAGCAGTCCTGCGTTCTTCGCTCCTCCGATCGAGACCGTCGCGACGGGCACGCCGCCGGGCATCTGGACGATCGAGAGGAGGGAGTCCATGCCGTCGAGGTGCTTCAGCGGCACGGGCACCCCGATGACCGGCAGGGACGTCATCGATGCGATCATCCCCGGCAGGTGCGCCGCGCCCCCGGCCCCGGCGATGATGACGCGCAGTCCGCGGTCGGCCGCAGTCCGCGCCCACTCGATCATGTCCTCGGGCATGCGGTGGGCCGAGACCACCTCGGCGGTCGAGGCGATGCCGAGTTCGGTGAGCGCCTCAGCGGCGGCCCGCATCGTCGGCCAGTCCGAGTCCGATCCCATGACGATCCCGACGGGGACGCTCGCCGAGGCGGTCGCCTCGTCGGTCTGCTGCGTGGAGGTGGTCATGTCAGTCCCTTTCCTCGGCTGAGGTCGCGCGGGGCGCGCTGTCGTCCGCGCCCTCCGGAGTGAGATCGGTCGGTGTCGGCAGGCTCGGGTGCGGGTCGACGTCGACGCCGGCGATGAAGTCCGCGGCGTGCCGGGCTCGGGCGAGGACGAGCGCGCGATCGGCGCCGTACGCGTTGACGTGTCCGACCTTCCGCCCCGGGCGCACGCCCTTGCCGTAGAGGTGGACCTTGACGTCGGGGTCGTGGGCCATGACGTGGAGGTAGGGATGGTAGAGGTCCTCGTGGTCGGCGCCGAGGATGTTGACCATGACCGAGACCTCGTCGCGGGCCGCGGGGCTGCCGAGCGGCAGGTCGAGAACGGCGCGCAGGTGCTGTTCGAACTGGCTCGTCACCGAGCCGTCCTGGGTCCAGTGCCCGGTGTTGTGGGGGCGCATCGCGAATTCGTTGATGAGGAAGCCGTCCGGGGTCTCGAACATCTCCATCGCCATCACCCCGGTGACGTCGAGGGCACCGGCGACGGTGAGGACCGCCTCGGTGATCGCGGTCGCCTTCTGCCCGGGCAGACCGGGGGCCGGAGCGATCGCCTCTTTGCACACGCCGTCCTGCTGCCAGGTCTCGACGACCGGCCACACGGCCGTCTGACCCATCGGGGACCGACCGACCATGACGGCGAGCTCCCGGGTGAAGTCGACCTTCTCCTCGGCGAGGAGGACGGGGACCTCGGCGAGCCATTCGGTGACCTCGGCGAGGTCGGAGATGACGCGCACGCCCTTGCCGTCATAGCCCCCGCGCGGGGTCTTGAGGATGAAGGGCAGACCCGCCTCGGCGGCGAAGGCCTCGGCATCGGCGAGGCTGCCGATCTCCGCCCACCGGGGGTTGGGCAGGCCGAGTTCGTCCATCTTCCGGCGCATGAGGATCTTGTCCTGGGCGAAGATGAGCGCCTGCGGTCCCGGGCGGACGGCGTGCCCGGCGGCGACGAGGGCCTCGAGGTGCTCCGGCGGGACGTGCTCGTGGTCGAAGGTGATGACGTCGACGGTCTCGGCGAAGGCCTTGAGCGTCGCAAGATCCGTGTAGTCGCCGACCGTGACGTCGTGGATGACCTGCGCGGCGGGGGCGTCAGCGGACTCGGAGAGGACGGCGAATCTCACGCCGAGGGCTTCGGCGGCGGGGGCGAGCATGCGGGCGAGCTGACCGCCGCCGATGACGCCGATGGTAGGAAAAGTCACGCCTGCCATCCTATCGCGGGGCCGCTCCGAACGGTGCGCGAGGGCAGTCCTCCGGCTCCCGTCGGCTCCCCTGTCCGCTGCGGACGCCCCTGTCCGCAGGGAACGCCGATCCGGCTGTCGTACGATGACCTCGGGTCTCCGCCCACGAGCCAGGAGACCACGAGCCGCGAGATGAGGAGGGACATGGGACGCACCCGGTCCGAGCTCTCCCGTCTGGCGAAGTTCACCGCCGTCGGGACGATCGCGTTCCTCGTCGACCTCGGCGTCTTCAACCTCATCCTCTTCACCACCGACATCGGTCCGCTCATCCCCAAGGTCGTGTCCGTGGCGGCGGCGACGACGGTGAGCTGGCTCGGCTCCCGGCACTGGACGTTCCGCGACGGCCGCACGAGCCGGCCCTGGCGCGAGGCGATCGGCTTCTTCCTCGTCAACCTCGCCGGGCTCGGCATCGCCGGCCTCTGCCTCATCGTCAGCCATTACGTCATGGGCTGGACCTCGCCCCTGGCCGACAACATCTCCGCCAACGTCGTCGGCGTGCTGCTGGGCAACATCTTCCGCTACATCATGTACAGCCGCGTCCTCTACCGCGTTCCCGGCACGACCTCGCCGAGGCGGGCCATCGTCGCGACCGACGACAGCGACGCGAGCGCCGACGACGACTGCGACAGCGTCGCGAGCGCCGACGACGCCGCGAGCGGCACCGCTGAAGACATCGCGACCGACGACGGCACTGACGCCAGTGCTGCAGTCCCGCGGACCGGCGTCAGACGACGAGGAGCGGGATCTCGAGTTCGCGTGCCGTAGTCGCCCCGTGATGGCCGATGAGCGCGAGGGCCGAGGCTGACTCCGTCTCCGAATCGACGACGGCGAAGCCGTCGGTGCAGATGACGACGACGTCCCCGATGCGCCCGCGGACCCGGGGATCGACGGGACCGAAGTAGTTCCGCCGCACCGCGTCGGCCTGCGGCAGGACGAGCGCCCGCTCCCCCAGCGTCTCCGTCCACGCCGCCGCGACATCGCCGGCGGCGCCGGGCTGCGCATAGAGGTGGAGGGCCCGCGGCTCCCCGCCGAGGTGGCGCAGACCGGCCTTGAGCTCGGGAGCGTCGACGAGGTCGAGGCGGGTGTCGTGGTCGACGTCGACCATCCCGTGGTCGGCGGTGACGATCATCGCCGCATCGCCCGGCAGGTCCTGGGCGAGCCGGGACAGGGCGAGGTCGATGCGTTCGAGCTCCTCGGTCCACTGCGCCGAGTTCGAGCCGTGGACGTGCCCGGTCTTGTCGAGTCCGCCCCAGTAGAGGTAGACGAGCCGGGTGCCCGGGGCCCGCACCTCGGCGAGTGCCTGCGCGCACCGCTCCTCGAGCGTCTTCGACGCCCGGAACCGGCCCCCGCGCAGGGAGGCGCGGTTGAGTCCGCGACCGGCGAACTTCGCCTCCCCGAGGCTGACGACGTCGACTCCGGCGGTCTCCAGGCGCTCGAAGAGCGTGGCGTCGGGCACCCAGCTCACGGGATCGACGTCGAGATCCCACGTCAGCTGGTTGAACACCGCGTCCTTCGCGGGGTCGAGCAGCCGGTAGCCGACGACGCCGTGGGCCCCGGGCAGCCTGCCGGTGGCGAATGAGGACAGGGAGTTCGCCGTCGTCGACGGGAATCCCGTCGACACGGTCCGCCGCTGGCCGGCCAGGGACCGGAAGAACGGGGTGTAGCCGCTGTCGCGGGCGAGCAGCTGCTCGCCGAGGCCGTCGATGAGGACGACGATCGCGGTGCGCACCTCGCGGTCGAGTCCGAGGCGCTGCGCGCGCCGGGCCGCGGTGTCATCGAGGACGCCGCCGGCGCCGAGGCTGAGCGCCGCAGCCGGGACGACATCGGAGAGAAGGGGACTGCCGTAGTCGGGAGGAGCGAGCAGGCTCGCGGTGGGGACCTGGTGCGAGGGGAGGTCGGCCATCAGCGCCGCGACCGGAGGCGGGCGTGGAAGACGGCGGCGCGCAGGCGGTCGGCGAAGTCGGCGATGCGGTCGACGGCGGCCTGTCCTTCGGCTTCGGCGGAGACGCGGAGGAGGACGTCCTCGGCGAAGATCGACCCCCCGTACCCGTGGTCGCCCATGCAGTCCGGGTCACCGCAGGTCTCCGGGAACGCCTCGATGCGCCGGGCAGCACCCCACGACAGCGTCAGCGAGACCTCGACCGGGGCGTCGCCCGGGGCATACGAGGCGGGGTCGGCGAAGGTGCGCCCGACCATGACGGTGCCGAGGCGCTCGAGTTCGATGTCCTCGCTGCTCGTCACCGCCCGCGCCTTGCCGCCGGGAGCCACGGCGGGGTCATCGTCGACGTGGGCGAGGAGGAGACGGGTCTCGGTGAGGACGAACGCCGTGACGTGCCGGTGGATCGATTCGATGTCGACGTGGGTGTCGATGTGGACGAAGTGGCTGAGCACCGGTTCGTCGTAGAGGGAGTCGGCGAGGATCCCCTCGGTGAGCTGCGGGTAGTAGCCGGCCGATTGGAGATCGCGGACGAGGACGTCGGGTAGAGACATGCCCACCATTGTGCCGTACTCGCACACCCGTTCCCAGCCGCGAACGCACCGGTCGGGCACCTATGCTTGGGGTATGGAAGACTATCCTGCCGCGTGGGAGGCCGACGTCGTGCTGCGCGACGGCGGCACCGCGCACCTGCGTCCGATCGTTCCCGACGACGCCGAGGCGCTGTCCCGGATGCACGAGTCGCAGTCGCCGGAGTCGATCTACCTCCGCTTCTTCGCGCCCCTGCCCAAACTGCCCAAACGCGACCTCGACCGCTTCGTCAACGTCGACCACCACGACCGGGTGGCGCTCGTGATGACGATCGGCGACGACATCATCGGGGTCGGCCGCTACGACAAGATCTCCCCGGGCACCGCGGAGGTCGCATTCAACATCGCCGACGCCCACCAGGGCCGCGGGATCGGCTCGATCCTCCTCGAGCACCTCGCCGCGGCCGCCCGGGAATCGGGGCTGCGCAAATTCACCGCCGAGGTGCTCCCCCAGAACCGCTCGATGCTCCAGGTCTTCCAGGCCGCCGGCTACGAGGTCAGCCGCGGCTTCGACGACGGGGTCGTGGCCGTGAGCTTCGACATCGACCCCACCGCCCGCTCGCTCGAGGTCCAGGCCACCCGCGAGCACCGTGCTGAGGCCAAGAGCGTGCGCACCGTCCTCCATCCCGCCTCGGTGGTCGTCATCGGCGCCAGCCGCAAGCGCAACTCCACGGGCAACCTCCTCATCCGCAACATCGTCTCCGCGGACTTCAAGGGCGAGCTCTGGGTCGTCCACCCCGAGGCCGACCAGGTCGCCGGCGTCCCGGCGTACCCGAGCCTCGCCGAGCTGCCGGGCACCGCCGACCTCGCCGTCATCGCCGTGCCCGCGGAATCCGTCACCGAGGTCGTCCAGGAGTGCGCCGCCCACGGCGCCAAGGGCGTGCTCGTCATCTCCTCGGGCTTCGCCGAGACCGGCCGCGCCGGTGCCGAGCTCCAGCGCCAGGTCGTCGCGACCTCGCGGGCGTACGGCATGCGGCTCATCGGGCCGAACTCCTTCGGCATCGTCAACGAGGCCGAGGACGTCTCCCTCAACGCCTCACTCGCCCCGTTCCTCCCCGAACCGGGCACCCTCGGCCTGTTCAGCCAGTCCGGGGCGCTCGGCACGGCCCTGCTCGCGGCGGCGAAGACGCGGGGCTTGGGCATCTCGACGTTCGTCTCGGCCGGCAACCGCGCCGACATGTCCGGCAACGACGTCCTCCAGTACTGGGAGGAGGATCCGGCGACGAAGACCGTCGGCCTCTACCTCGAATCGATCGGCAACCCGCGGAAGTTCTCCCGCATCGCCCGGCGCGTCTCCCGCGTCAAACCCGTCATCGTCGTCAAGTCCGATGTCACCGGGCGTGAGCTGCCGCCCGGCCACGTCGTGCGCACGTCCTCACTCGCCCCGCACACCCTCGACCAGGTGCTCGGCCAGGCCGGGGTGGTCAGGGCCGACACCGTCCACCAGCTCTTCGACCTCGCTCAGGTGTTCTCGACCCAGCCGCTGCCGGCGGGGCGCCGGGTCGGTGTCATCGGGAACTCCGCCGCGCTGTCGACCCTCATCGTCCAACGGGCCCGGGCAGAAGGGCTGAGCGTCGAATCCGCGACCGTCTCCCTCCACCCCGAGGTCGATGCCGAGACCTTCGGCGAGAGGCTCACCGCGATGTACGACCGGGACGACATCGATTCCGTCATCGTCAACTTCACGCCCTCGGCCGGAGCCGAGGAGAGCGAGATCGCCGCGGTGCTCGCCGAGACCGCCGCCCGGTCGTCGAAGACGACGGTGGCCTGCTTCCTCGGCATCCTCGGCGTCCAGGACGAGCTCACGAGCTTCCTCACCGACTCCGACGGCAAGCGCGTGACCCACACCGTCCCGAGCTACGTGGGTCCCGAGGATGCCGTGTGGGCGCTCGCGCGGGCGACGGACTACGCCCGGTGGCGCTCGGCCGATCACGGCAACTTCCTCGAGATCGAGGACCTCGACGACAAGGGCGTGCGCGACATCGTCGACGCCGCGCTCACCGATGCGCGGCCCGGCTGCCCCGTCGTCCTCGAGCGCGATCAGGCCAGGGCGCTCCTCGACTGCTACGGAATCGAGACGATGCCCTACATCACGGCCGCCTCGGTGGACGAGGGGCTCAAGGCGGCCGAGACGCTCGGCTACCCGGTCGCGCTCAAGGCGGTGACGAAGGCCCTGCGCCACCGCATGGAGCTCGGCGGGGTGCGGCTCAACATCGACACCCCCGACGAACTCGTCGAGGACTTCACGGCCCTCCAGGCCCTCATCGAATCGCTCGGGGCCGACGAGGAGCCCCTCGTCGACGTCCAGGCGATGGCCCCGCCCGGGGTGCCGTGCGTGATCCGCGCCGGCGAGGACCGGCTGCTCGGGCCGATGCTCTCGTTCTCTCTGGCCGGGGACACGACCGAGCTCCTCGGCGATGTCGAGCACCGCGTCTCCCCGCTCACCGACAAGGACGCGGGTGAGATGATCCGCGCGATCAAATCCTCGCCGAGGCTGTTCGGCTACCGAGGTCTGCCCCCGGTCAACATCGATCCGCTCATCGACGTCCTCGAGCGCCTCTCCGTCCTCGTCGAACGCCATCCGCAGATCCTCGACGTCGAGATGCACCCGATCGTCGCGACCGAGACCGACAGCTACATCCTCAGCGTGCGGATCTCGCTGCTCGCGGACGCGACCCGGATCGACACGACAAGGCGACTGCTCAGCTGACCTTGCTGACATGGACCTTTATCGGGTGAGATCGCGCCGGACCTGCGAATTCGACCCGATAAGTGGGAACCGACTGTCAGTTTGGCGCGTCTTATACCAATTCCGGCACCGAACCTGTAGTGTCTGATTCCGTTCCTCCATGAATAGTTATCGTTTTGTGCCATTCAACGAGAAGGTGAAAACGTGACATGGCAGTGAGCAGTGTTCGTCCTTCACCGTCAGCAGGCACCCTTGATCGGGAACAGCCGCATGAGAGCGAGGCTGAGAGTATTGATTTCGCGTAAAGATGTCGTCACGGATTCCGCGATCGCCGTCGTCGCCGAACAGGGAGTCCGCGGACTCACCCATCGGGCCGTCGATGCGATGGCGGAGCTGCCGGTCGGTTCGACGTCCAACGTCTACCGCACCCGCGACGCCCTCATCACCGGGATCATGGAGAGGATCGGCGAACTCAACGCCCGTCGCCTCGAGCGACTCCTCGACACTGCAGGAAACGACGAGACCACCCAGCTCGATGCCGCGGTCGGCCTGTGCATGGAGCTGCTGACCACCGACCGCAGCCGCTTCTACACCTCGGTGATGCTCGGCCTCGATCCCGCGCTGCCGACCGAGGCCGTCGCCGCGAAGCAGGCGAACATGGACCAGGTCGACGCCTTCGTCGCCCGACTCAGCGGCGTCGAGCCCGACCTGGCGAAGCGGATCTCGAGTTCGGTGCTCGGGATGATGATCACCGAGCTGATCTCGGGCACCGCGAGCCGCGAGCGGGTCGAGAAGTACATCAGCGAGCTCGACAAGTGGCTGCGCGCCGAATTCGCCTCCGCCTGAGCTGAGGTGCGCCCCGCCGGTCTCGGCCTGACTGCCCCGCGCATCGGGGCTGAGCGTCCGGTCGGCGTGAGCTCTGCGCGGAATCCGACACGAACCGGCGCAGTTGAGCCGGGGAACCCTGCCAGAACGCTAGAATCGACGGGTGCCGTCGTCAGTGCTCGACGGCGCTGCAGTGTTCCACGTGTCGAAGGAGTTCCATGACCGAAGGCAGAGTCATCGATGTCGACGTCTCGGCGGAGATGGAGAGTTCGTACCTCGAGTACGCCTACTCGGTCATCTACTCACGCGCGCTTCCCGATGCCCGCGACGGCCTCAAACCCGTGCAGCGGCGCATCGTCTACCAGATGGGCGACATGGGGCTGCGCCCCGACCGCGGCCATGTGAAGTCCTCGCGCATCGTCGGCGATGTCATGGGCAAGCTCCATCCCCACGGTGACACTGCGATCTACGACGCCCTCGTCCGGCTCAGCCAGGACTTCATCATGCGCGTGCCCCTCGTCGACGGCCACGGCAACTTCGGCACCCTCGACGACGGCCCCGCGGCCCCCCGCTACACCGAGGCCAGGCTGACGACGGCGTCGATGCAGATGATCGCCGGCCTCGACGAAGAGGTCGTCGACTTCGTCCCCAACTACGACAACACGCTCACCCAGCCCGAAGTCCTGCCGAGCGCGTTCCCCAACCTCCTCATCAACGGCGCCTCGGGCATCGCGGTGGGCATGGCGACGAACATGGCCCCGCACAATCCCGGCGAGGTCATCGCCGCGTGCTGCCACCTCATCCGCAACCCCGAGGCCGATCTCGCCGAGCTCATGCGCTTCATTCCGGGTCCCGACCTGCCCACGGGCGGGCGGATCATCGGACTCGACGGCGTGCGGGAGGCGTACGAGACGGGGCGCGGGACGTTCCGCACCCGTGCGACGGTCTCGATCGAGAACATCAACGCCCGGCGCAAGGGCATCGTCGTCACCGAGCTGCCCTACCTCGTCGGCCCGGAGAAGGTCGTCGCGAAGGTCAAGGACGCGGTCGGGGCGAAGAAGCTCACCGGCATCGCCTCGATCGACGACTACTCGGACCGGAAGAACGGTCTGCGGCTCGTCATCGGGATCAAGAACGGGTTCAACCCCGAAGCCGTGCTCGCCGAGCTCTACCGGCAGACGCCGCTCGAGGAGTCCTTCGGCATCAACAACGTGTGCCTCGTCGAGGGCCAGCCGCGCACCCTCGGACTCCGCGACCTCCTCACTGTCTACCTCTCCCACCGCATCGACGTCGTGCGTCGGCGCACGGTGTTCCAGCTGCGCAAGGCCAAGGACCGCCTCCACCTCGTCGAGGGTCTGCTCATCGCGATCCTCGACATCGACGAGGTCATCCAGCTCATCCGCTCCTCCGACGACGCCGCGACCGCACGGACCCGGCTCATGGACGTCTTCGATCTCTCGGAGCTCCAGGCCACGTACATCCTCGATCTGCAGCTGCGGCGCCTGACGAAGTTCTCCCGCCTCGAACTCGAAGCCGAACGCGATGAGCTCAAGAACCGCATCGAGTACCTCGAGGGTCTGCTCGCCGATGAGGCGAAGCTGCGTGAGCTCGTCGCCACCGAACTCGATGCCACCGCCGAGATCATCGGCACCCCGCGCCGGACCGTGCTCATCGAAGGGGCGATGAAGGAGCTCACGGCCAAGGGCAAGAAGGCCCCGGAGAACCTCAAGATCGCCGACGCCCCGACCCGGGTGCTCCTCTCGACGTCGGGACGCATCGCGCGGACCTCCGACGCCGCCGTGCTCGCCCGGTCGGGCAAGCGCGCCAGCCACGATGCGCTCGTCTCGGAGATCGTGACGACGACGCAAGGCCGGATCGGTGCGGTGACGTCGACCGGCCGGCTCCACATGGTCGATGTCGTCGACCTCCCGGCGCTGCCCCCGGGAGCGGCGCGACCCAACGTCGCCGGCGGGGTGAAGATCGCCGAGTACATGGCGCTGGAGAAGTCCGAGAAGGTCATCGGGCTCATCGACCTCGACCGCGAGTTCCTCCTCGGCACCGCCGAGGGCGTCGTCAAGCGGGTGTCGGTGGCCGGACGGCCGAACAAGTCCGAGTGGGATGCGATCGCCCTCAAGGGCAAGGACGCCGTCATCGGCATCGCCCAGCCGCGGGAGATCGATGCGTCGCGGGCCGTGTTCGTCACCTCGAACGCCCAGCTGCTCGCCTTCGACGCCTCGGGACTGCGGGCGCAGGGCTGGAACGCCTCCGGCGTCGCCGGCATCAAGCTCGCCGCCGAGGCGACGGCGATCTTCTTCGGCGCCGTCCCCGCCGAACCCGATGAGGAGATGGCGCTGTCGGTCGTGACGATCGCCAGCGGAGAGAACTTCTACGGCGCCCCGTCGTCGTCGATCAAGGTCAGCGAGTTCGTCGAGTTCCCGACGAAGGGCCGGGCGACCGCCGGTGTGCGGGCCCACAAGTTCCTCAAGGGCGAGACCGAGCTCTCGCTCGCGTGGGTCGGCGACTCACCGCAGGCGGCAGCCTCGGCCGGCGGTGCGCGGACCCTGCCGACCGAGATGTCGAAGCGCGACGGCTCGGGCTCCCCGCTCGAGTCGAAGATCGATGTCATCGGCACGCTCCCCCGCCTCGGCGGTCCGGATGATGTCGCAGCCGCAGGTGATGGTGCGGACTTCGGTGACGCAGGCTCCGGGGACACCGGGGCCGATGCCGTGGCGGCGCAGGCACCGGGGACGGGAGGCTTGGCGACGAGCCTCGACGGCTTCGACCTCGACGTCGACGACGCGCGCGAGGCGATCGCCCGCGCCCGCATCGACACCGACAACGGCGTCATCGTCTCCCACGACGAAGACGACGACTCCGCGCTCTTCTGAGTCGCGGGGCGCCCTTGTGAAAGCCGGGGCGCCCGTCTGAGTTCCGAGCGCGCGACGCGCTCACACCTGTGGACTCAGGCCTCGAGACTCAGGCCTCGGAACTCAGCCCACGGGGCTCAGCTCTCGTCGTCGAGGTCGAGCTTCATCCGCGCCGCCGTGCCGCGCAGCATCTGGCAGATGCCCGTCTCCCCGAGACCCTGGAGGGTCAGCGATCCCCGAGGTTCGAAGACGTAGGCGTCGGAGGTCGACAGCACACGCGCGGTCTCCTCGTCGGTGAAGATCGTTCCGGGCTCGGCGACGGCCGTGAGCCGGGCGGCGAGGTTGACGCTCGAGCCGAAGATGTCGCCGAGGCGGGAGAGCACCCTCCCCCACACGAACCCGACCCGCGCCTGGGGCAGATCGGCGGCCGCGGACACGCGCTCCATGAGGGTCATCGCGATCTCGGCGCCGGCCATCGGCGTCTCGGCGGCGAAGAACACCTCGTCGCCGACGGTCTTGATGATCCGCCCGCCCCCGGTGGCAACGATGTTGTAGCAGATGCCCTGGAACTCCTGGACCATGTTCGCCAGCTGCCTCGGCTCGAGCTTCTGCGACAAGCGCGTGTAGGAGACGAGGTCGATGAACCCGACCGCCCGCGCCAGCGGCATCGACGAGTCGTACCAGCCCTGCCGGTTGTCCATCGCGAGACCGTCGGACACGTTGACGTTGAGGCGGCCCATCACCTCGGCGAGGTTGCGCCGCCACGAATACACGAGCATCTTCTGCATCGGATCGATGAGGTCCTCGATGACCTCGAGCGCCTCCCGCCGGGCCTCGGGCTCGCTCATGCCCTTCTCCTCGGTGAGGTACTCAACGAGCGTCTCCATCTGCCACACGACGAGCCGGTCCGTCGTCTGCCCGATCGCGCGCGCCAGCGACAGCGCCGTCTCCTGGTCGATGAGCCCGTCGGCCACCGGCTTCGCCCACATCCGCAGCGCATGCGCATCGCTGACCGTGTACGCCTTGTCGTGCTCATCGGTCTGCGACATCCCGAGCGCCCGCCACATCTTCCGCGCCGAGACCGTCGAGATGCCGCCGAGCTTCGCCGCTTCGCGACGATCGAGCACGCGCTTGCCGTCGAGGAGGATCTCCTCGAGGCGTTCGGCAGCACTCCGGGTCTCGTAGATCGGATCGTCGTCGGTGTCCTCGTCGACGATGCTCAGCGCCGAGGTGCGCGGGTCCTCGTGCAGGCCGCCGAAGAAGTCGGACGACATCGGCTTCCCGGTCTGCTGTGCGGTCGTGTTCGGCTCGGAGGCGTCGTCGTCTTCGCCTGCCTCCTCCGACCCGGACTCCGCTGACTGGATGACCGGCATCACCGAGGTGGCCGGCAGTTCGGCATCGCCTGTGGCCTGGGGTGCCTGCCCGTGATCGTCGTCTTCTGCCGTGGCGTGTGACGCGGAATCGTCATCGTCGCCGGTCTGTGCGGGCTCGACTCGGGCCGGCGTCGAGCGCGCCGGTGCGGATGGAGCGGCCTGAGCGACCGGTTCCGGCGCACCCACGGGTTTCGGCGGTGCCGATGCGGCCGGGGTCGCAGCCTCCGGCGTCGTCTGCGCGCGATCTTCGCTCACGGCATCGTGTGACGCGTCGCCGTCCCCGCGCAGGTGCGCGCCGCTGCTCGCCCGCACCACGGGACGCGACTGCGGGTCGCGTTCGACGATGCCGCCCGTCCGGTCCCGACGGGCCGAGCCGTCACCGGTCATCGCTGCGTCGTCCCACTGCTGCATTCGCCGCACCAGTCCCGGCCTCCGGTCCGGTCCCGTCGGCCGGAGCCGCCGGGCGCAGATGGTGGACGTCGCCGGCACTGACCGAGACCCGATCGTCGATGACGAGGTCACCCGTCGCGTCGAGGCCCGTGGCCTCACCGACGAGGAAGCTGCCGTCGGGGCGTTCGACCTTGACCCGCGTCCCGAGCGTCACCATTCCCGCCCGCACTCTCGCGGCGAACGGGCTGCGACCGAAGTCCTCTCCATACTCTGCCAACTCCCTCAGGCCGGGAACAAGTGTGCTGAGAATCGACAGTAGCAACCGTTCATGATCGATCTCTGAACCCGCGACGCCGAGCTCGATCGCCAGTGAGCTCGCGTCCTCCCGCGGCAGGTCCGCAGGTTCGAGACGCGTGTTCGTCCCCATCCCGAGGACGATGCGCGGACCCTCCGGCGTCGTCTCGATGCGGGCGAGGATCCCGCACAGCTTCCTGCCGTCTGCGGTGAGCACATCGTTGGGCCATTTGAGCACGGCGGGCACCCCCGCCTCGGCGATCGCCGCACGCACTGCCTCACCGGTGATGAGCGGGATCCAGCCCCACGTGCGCACGGGTGTCGTCGGGGTGAGCAGGATCGAGAACGTCAGCGAGCGGCGCGGCGGCACGGTCCATGTGCGCCCGAGTCGGCCGTGGCCCGCACTCTGGAAATCGGTGCCGAGGATCGTCAGCTCCGCCAGCCCCGCAGCGGGGGCGTCACCGGCGAGGTCACGGACGACCTGCGGGGAGGCGGTCACCTCGGCGGGATGGTGGACCAGGGCCGCGAGCGCATCGTTCGTCGACGGACTCGACTCGTCCCAGATGACGAGCGGAAGGTCGATTCCGATGGCCTCCGCACGGGCGCGGAGCGATTCGACATCGACGAGGAAGGGCGCGTGTTGGCTGGTCACCAGACCACTCTAGATTCTTTTGGTGGGAGTGCACAATGAACTCGGCTCCCCTCGATAGGGTGGGAGCATGACGGAAACCCCACGCACCACCGCCGATCGCATCGACGCCTTCCTGACGCGTCGGGACGCGGCCCACACCGGCAACGAGAAGTCGGTGGAGAACCAGCACAAGCGCGGCAAGCAGACAGCCAGGGAGCGCATCGACCAGCTCCTCGACGAGGGCTCGTTCCAGGAGATCGACGAATTCGCCCGGCACCACAACACCCAGTTCGGGATGGAGAAGAACCGTCCCGACGGTGACGGCGTGGTGTGCGGTCTGGGCACGATCGACGGAAAGACCGTGGCCGTGTTCGCGCACGACTTCACCGTGCTCGGCGGGTCACTCGCCGAGGCGAACGGCCGGAAGATCGTCAAGGTCCAGAAGCTCGCGCTCAAGCTCGGCTGCCCGATCATCGGCATCAACGACTCCGGCGGCGCCCGCATCCAGGAGGGTGTGGGATCGATCGCGCTGTTCGCCGAGATCTTCCGCCTCAACGTCGCCTCCTCCGGCGTCATCCCCCAGATCTCGCTCATCATGGGCCCCTCGGCCGGCGGCGCGGTCTACTCCCCCGCCCTCACCGACGTCACGATCATGGTCGACAAGATCAGCCACATGTATATCACCGGTCCCGACGTCATCAAGACCGTCACCGGTGAGGAGGTCGGCCATGAGGAGCTCGGCGGCGGCCGGACGAACAACACCGTCTCCGGCAACGCCCACTACCTCGCCAGCGACGAGGAGGACGCCCTCAACTACGTCCGCGACCTGCTCTCCTTCCTCCCGCAGAACAACCTCGATCCCGCCGACGCCGACGTCTTCGAGTCCGACCTCGAGCTCACGCCTGAGGACGAGGCGCTCGACACCCTTATGCCGGACTCGCCCTCGCAGCCCTACGACATCCTCGACGTCGTCACCACGGTGCTCGACGACGGTGAGTTCCTCCAGGTCTCCGAGCTCTTCGCACCGAATGTCGTCACCGGCTTCGGCCGTGTCGAAGGGGTGAGCGTCGGCGTCATCGCCAACCAGCCCATGCAGCTGGCCGGCACCCTCGACATCGACGCTTCGGAGAAGGCGGCCCGGTTCGTCCGCCTCTGCGACGCGTTCAACCTGCCGATCCTCACCTTCGTCGACGTGCCGGGCTTCCTCCCGGGCACCGACCAGGAGCTCGGGGGCATCATCCGCCGCGGGGCCAAGCTCATCTACGCCTACGGCGAGGCGACGGTTCCGCTCATCACGCTCATCACCCGCAAGGCCTACGGCGGCGCGTACTGCGTCATGGGGTCGAAGCAGCTCGGCGCCGACATCAACCTCGCGTGGCCGTCGGCGCAGATCGCAGTCATGGGCGCCCAGGGGGCGGCGAACATCGTCTACCGGCGCAGGCTCAAGGCCGCCGAGGAGGCCGGAGAGGACGTCGATGCGCTCCGCGCCGACCTCATCCAGGACTACGAGGACGCCCTGCTCAACCCGTACCTCGCGGCCGAGGAGGGCTACATCGACGCCGTCATCAAGCCGAGCGAGACCCGCAACCGGATCGTCCGCGCGCTGCGTGCCCTGAAGAACAAGCACGTCGACGCGCCGGCGCGCAAGCACGGTAACATCCCCCTATGAGCACGGATGCGCAGTCAGATCCCCGAAGCGCCGAGGCGGTCGGGGCCGACCAGGCCCCGGCGGGCGCGGCGCCTGCGACGGTGCCCTCGGTCGAGGACCGCGCGCAGGTGCGCGCCGACGACGGCCAGCCGGTGAGCGACGAGATGGCCAGTGCCGCCGCGGTGGCCGCCGTCGTCGCGATCCGCCAGGTCGCCCTCGCCTATGCCGCGCACCAGGCCGAAGCCCTCGCCGAGGTGGAGACGAAGAAGCACGACCGCGCGGGCTTCAATGCTCCGCGCCGCAACGTCCGCAGGCGGCTCCCACAGACGTGGACGCAGCCGCTCGGCCGCTGAGCACTCGCTGACGCCGCCCTGCTGTTCGGCACGGAGGGCGTCGTCAGCCCTCGCCGAAGATCGTGCGCAGCTCGTCGAAGAGGTCGTGGATGATCGGCGCCGGGTCGCCTTCGACGCGGCGCAGCCGCACGAAGGTCGCTTTGATCGCCATCATCGCCAGCGCCGCGAGGACCTCGGCCTTCGGTGAGACCGGCGGTCCGTCGTCGACCGTGCAGCGGCCGACGGCACCCGGGTCCTCCCCGCGGGCGGTCCCCTCGGCGGCACCGAGCGTGTCGAGCCGTCGCTGGATCATCTCGCGGAAGAGGCGTTCGTTCTCGCCCATCCGCGACATCTGCGCCTGCATGAGCGCGGGCTCCTGTTTGAGGATCTGATGGTACTGATGGCGCTCCTCGCGGTGACTGAGCCGGGTGCGCACGACCCCGGCGAGCAGCCGCTCGAGGTCCTCGAGCAGCCGGCCCGTCGGTCCCCCGGCTTCGAACACGGCGATCGCCGGTTCGTCCTCGTCGTCGAAGACCGTGTCCGCCCGCCCGAGGAGTGCCTCCTCCTTGCTCGAGAAGTAGTTGAAGAAGGTGCGCCGGGAGACCCCGCAGCGCTCGCAGATGTCCTCGATCGTGACGTTGGCGAACCCCTTCTCCAGGGTCAGTTCGATCGCGGCCCGGCGCAGTGCGCGCTGGCGTTCGCGCTTCTTCCGCTCACGCAGGCCCTCCTTCGGGGCTGTCTCCTCCGGCGGAACTGCTCTCTCCTGCGGAGCTGTCCCCTCGTGCGGGGAGACGGAGTCCTCTCCGGAGTCGACGTGCGCAGGGCTGTCGGTGATCGCCATGCCCTCATTCTCCCACTCTGCCCGGGTGCGCGAGTCCGCGATGGGGTCTAGTACCCGAGCTTCGCATTCGCGAGGACGGGCAGCGCTTCGGCGGCCTCATCGGCGAGTCCGAGGTCGAGGTCGACGATCTCGAGGGCCTCCTCTCCGCCGAGGGCGACGATGACGTGCCCGAACGGATCGGAGACGAGACTGTGACCGACTCCCGTCGGCCCCTTCGGAGGCACGGCCACGCCGCTGACCTGCGGATCGGCCTGTCCGACGGCGACGACGAACATGTTCGAGTCGACCGCCCGCGCCCGGGCCAGCAGCTCCCACTGCTCGACCTTCCCCGGCCCCGCACCCCACGATGCGGAGACGATCGCCAGGCGCGCGCCTCGGCGACTGAGTTCGGCGAAGAGCTTGGGGAAGCGGATGTCGTAGCAGATGGCGATGCCGACGTCCTCGCCGCCGAGGGCGACGAGGGCCGGGTCCTCCCCCGCCTCGACGGTGTCGGACTCCTTGAACCCGAACGCGTCGTAGAGGTGGATCTTCGCGTATTCGGAGCGCGTGCCGTCCGGGGCGTAGACGGCGAGGAGATTGACGACCTTGCCGGCGGAGACGGCGAACTCCCCGACGACGATCGCCGTGTCGGTGTCGGCGGCGAGCAGGGTGAGAGCCTCACGCCAGCCTGCGGATTCGCGTTCGGCGATCTCGGCCAGACCCGACCCGAACGCCGACATCGTCGCCTCGGGGAAGATGACGACCTCGGCACCGTCAGCAGCGGCCCGCCCCGCATAGTCGCGCACCTTCTCGAGGTTGCCGGCGACATCGGTGGTCGTGTTGATCTGGGCGAGTCCGAGCTTCATCCTCATCCTCCGTGGGCAGTCGGTGACGTGCTCTCAGGCTACTCGGATCACCAGCCTGCGTCATCCGACGAACTCGCGTCCGGGCCGGCCGCCGCGTCCGCGGCCGTGGACGACTGAATAGACGAGCATTGAGACGACGACGAGTCCGGCGCAGAGGAGGAACATCCCGCTGCCCCCGGTGAGCGGCATGAGCGCGCCGAGGATGATCGGGCCGATTCCCGAGCCCGCATCGAGGAGGAGGAAGAACGAGGCGGTGGCCACCGGGACCCGGGACATCGGCACGGACTTCACGGTGATCGTCTGGGCGCTCGGCATGAGGGAGCCGAAGCCGAAGCCGATGAGGATGCCGGCGCTGACGATGCCCGCCGTCGTCGGCCACAGGGCGAGGAGGACGTTGCCGAGGGCGTTGAGGATGAGCACTGGGTAGATGACGACGTTGTCGCCGTAGGCGTCCTGGATCCGCCCGACGAAGAGGCGGGCGATGAGGGAGGCCGCGGCGTAGGCGATGAAGAAGAGCGACGCGGCGCCGGGCACGCCGTTGTCGGCCGCGTAGCCGGCGAGGAAGACGAGGGCCGCGGCGAACGCGACACCGGCGATGAGCATGATGAGCCCGATGCGCAGACCGTCCCGGTCGACCATCGTGCGGGGATGGAGATGCCATTTCGTGTCCCGCTGGGCCTGACTGAGCTCCTGCTTCGGCAGGTCGAGGAAGAAGCAGAGGACGAGGGAGATGAGCGACATGATCGCCGAGGCGATGAAGAGGACGGTGAAGTCGAACTCGGCGGGCAGGAGCACGCCGAGGTAGGGCCCGAGCGCCGTCGACAGCGTCGTCGCGGTGCCGAAGTAGCCGGTGCCCTCCCCGCGCCGCGAGGCGGGGATGACCGACTGGATGGCCGTCATGATCGCCGTGTTCCCCGCCCCGAAGGCGACGCCGTGGATGAGGCGGATGACGATGAGGAGGGTGAGGGTGTCGGCGGCGATGTAGGCGAGGGACGCGAGGACGAAGACGCCCATCGAGATGACGAGCAGCTTGCGGCGGCCGATGAAGTCGAGATACTTGCCGGTGAGGATGCGGGCGACGACGGCGCCGACGATGAAGCTCGAGGAGGCGAAACCGGCTGCGGCCTGACCGGCGGAGAAGCGCGCGACCGCGTAACCGGCCATCGAGGTCATGAGCAGGTAGAAGACCATGGACATCGTGAGATTGAGGCCGATGCCCACGATGAAGTCCTTGGTCCACAGCTGTGCTCGTGCCACGTTCTCTACTCTCGATTCACGGTTGTCCGGGGGGGCGGGCTCAACCAGGCTATAGCTTCAGCGAATTCCCAGACGCCGCATTCCAGCCCGTGGCCGTGTGCCTCTCCTCATAGACTGTCGGCCCGGTCACGGGGTGTGTCCGGCCTCATATATGGTGAGGTCATGACTGAGAAGAGAACCCCGTCGGCCGTTGACGCCGTCGCCGAAGAGTACGTCGATCGCTCCCTCGCCCTCTCCCCCTCCCTCGCCCTCTACCTGGGGATCGACGGCGCGAAGGGCTTCGACGACTTCTCCCCCGCCGGACTCGCCGCCCACCACGACCTCACCGTGGAGACGCTTGCCAAGCTCGACGAGGTCGAGGCGAGCGCCGACCTCGACGACATCGATCGGGTGACGATCGACGCGATGCGCGACCGCCTCGGCGTCGACCGGGACCTCTACGAGGCCGGCTTCACGCATGCCAGCCTCAATGTCATCGCCTCCCCCGTCCAGGACATGCGCGACATCTTCGACCTCATGCCCACCGCCACCGTCGCCGACTGGGAGACCGTCGATGAGACGCTCGCGGCCATTCCCGCCTCCGTGGCCGGGTACGAGGAGTCGCTGGCCCTGGCCAAGGACCGCGGGCAGGTCGCCGCACGCATCCAGATCGAGAAGGTCATCGACCAGGTGCAGGCGATCGCCGGGGACGAGTCCCCGTATCTCGCCGTCATCGCCGGAGCCGACGACGTCGCCGAGGTGCCCCAGACGCTGCGCGATGACCTCGCCTCCCACGCCGAGGCGGCCCGCACCGCGTTCGCCGGACTCGCCGACTTCCTCGCCGCCGAGCTGCTCCCGATCGCCCCGGAGAACGAGGCGGCGGGCCGGGCCGCGTATGCCCTGCATTCGCGGGACTTCCTCGGCGCCGAGATCGACTTCGACGAGACGTATGCGTGGGGTCTGGCCGAACTCGAGCGCATCGACGCCGAGCAGCGGCGCGTCGCCGAGCAGATCATGCCCGGCGTCGACCTCTTCGACGTCATGAAGGCGCTCGACAAGGACCCCGAGCGCATGCTCGTCGGCAAGGAGGCCCTGCGCGAGTGGATGCAGGGAGTCGCCGACGAGGCGATCGCCGAACTCGGGAAGACCCATTTCGACATCCCCGAGCCCGTGCGCACGATCGAGTGCATGATCGCGCCCTCGTCGACCGGCGGAATCTACTACACGGGCCCGACCGACGACTTCTCCCGGCCGGGGCGGATGTGGTGGTCGGTGCCCGAGGGGGTCACCGAGTTCGCGACGTGGCAGGAGAAGACCACCGTCTACCACGAGGGCGTGCCCGGTCATCATCTCCAGGTGGGGCAGGCGACGTACGTCTCCGACACCCTCAACCGCTGGCGCCGGCTCATGTGCTGGGTCTCCGGGCACGGCGAGGGCTGGGCGCTCTACGCGGAGAAGCTCATGGCCGACCTCGGCTACCTCGACGACCCGGCCGACTACCTCGGGATGCTCGACTCGCAGCGCCTGCGGGCGGCTCGCGTCGTCCTCGACATCGGCTTCCACCTCGGCCTCGAGGCTCCCGAGAGCCTCGGCGGGGGCACGTGGGATCGGGAGAAGGCCTGGCAGTTCCTCACCGACAACGTCGCGATGGATCGCAGCTTCCTCGCATTCGAACTCGACCGCTACCTCGGCTGGCCGGGGCAGGCACCGAGCTACAAGATCGGTCAGCGCCTGTGGGAGCAGTTCCGCGATGAGGCGGCCGCCGAGGCGGGCGAGGACTTCGATCTCAAGGCGTTCCATTCGAAGGCGCTGGGTCTCGGGTCCGTCGGCCTCGACACCCTCGGCCGGGCGATGCGGCGCTGAGGCCGCGGACCTGCGTTCCGGCGCCGGCGCCCACCGTCCGCACGGCGGTGGGCGCCCGCGTCCGTGCCCGGCGAAGTGAGAGAATGAGCGCGTGAAGAACAACGACACCCCCCGATCGGAGACGCTGCGGGTCACCGAGGTGCTGCGCGGTGAGATCATCGACGGTCAGCGGGCGCCCGGCAGCCGCCTCGTCGAACGCAACCTCGCCTCCGAGCTCGGGGTGAGTCGGGTCCCGATCCGGGAGGCCCTCAAGCAGCTCGCGTCCGAGGGGCTCGTGACGCACCGGCCGAACACGTGGGCGACCGTGCGCGAGTTCTCCCCCAGCGATATCGCCAACCTCGCCGAGGTGCGTCAGGCCTTCGATCTCCTCTCCTTCGAACTCGCCGCCCAGCGTCACACCCGCGAGGGGCTGGAGCGGCTCGAGGCGACGATGACGGCCGGTCGCCGCCAGGCCGAGGCCGGTGACGCCGTGGGGGCGCACCGGTCCGCCGCGGACTTCCATGCCATCGTCACCGAGCTCTCGGGCAATCGGCTCCTCGTCGAGGTCGGCGAGCTCCTCGATTCCCGGATGCGGTGGCAGCTGAGCCAGCATGACGAGCTCGACGTCGTCGCCACCGAACACGCCGAGCTCTTCGATGCCATCGCCCACCGCGACATCGAACGGGTGCGCGCGCTGGCCTCCCACCATCTCGACACGAGCCGGCAGCAGCACGACAAGCACCGCGAACGTCTCGCCCATGAGCCGCGGGAGGGCTCCGACCCCGGCGGGGCCGCGGATTCGGACTGACGCCGCGGATTCGGGCTGCCCCGGCCTCAGGAGGCCCGGACGGCGGAGTCGTGCCTCGTCACGGTCTCCGGAGTCGCCGGGGACGCTCCGGCTCGTGCCGCGAAGGGCCAGCCGTCGAGGCGCTTGGGGCGGGCCGGGGCGTATGTGCGCACCTTCGATGTCGTCAGACCCAAGCCGACGAGCGCCTCGGCGAGTCTGACCGCGGCGGCCACGCCGTCGACGACGGGCACCGCGCAATGCTGTTCGATGACCTCAGCGAGGTCGGCCATTCCTCCGCAGCCGAGGACGATGGCCTCGGCGCGATCGGTCCCGACCGCGTCGGCGGCCGCCTCGGCGATCGCGGTCACCGCCCGATCGGGGTGGGCCTCGAGGTCGAGCACCGGCATCCCCGACGCCCGCACGGACGCGCAGTGCCGGTCGAGTCCGGCGAGCAGCAGGCGGTCCTCGATGAGGGGAACGGTGCGGTCGAGGGTGGTGACGACGGAGTACCGGCGCCCGAGCATCATCGCCAGCTGCGCCCCCGCCTCGGTGATGTCGACGACGGGGACGTCGAGGAGCTCCTGGAGAGCCTCACGGCCGTGCTCGCCGTATCCGGCCTGGATGACGGCGTCGTACTCTCCGGCGTAGCCGAGCACGGCATCCATGACGCCGAGCGCGGCGAGATGGCTCTCGACGTTGCCTTCGCAGGATTCGGCGCCGAAGGTCGGGGTGAGGCCGATGATCTCGGTGCCCGCCGAGGCGGCGTCACGGGCCGCGCGGGCGATGCCGGCGGTCATCGCCGCAGTGGTGTTGACGTTGACGACGAGGATTCTCATGGGCGCTGTCCTTCGCGGGGTCCGGTGGGTCTTTGGATTAGCGTCAGTGTGCGGTGGGCACGGCGATCTCCTCGCCGTCGACCTCGCGGAACGTGAAGTCCCGGCGGGCGATGACGAAGTAGATGACTGCGGCGATTCCTGCGCCGAGGAACCAGGAGAACTGGGAGACGCCGGAGAACGCGGGGACGAGGGCGAGGATGAGCGAGAGGATCGCGGCGGGGATGAACGCCCCGATCGCCCGCCAGTTGACGCCGTGGTGGTAGAAGTACTCGCCGTCGTGGGCCTCGGTGTAAAGCTGCGGGACGTTGACCTTCGTCTTCCGCACGAGCCAGTAGTCGACCATGATGACGCCGAACAGCGGCCCGAGCAGCGCGCCGAGGCCGCCGAGGAAGTAGACGATGACGACGGGTGAGTCGTAGAGGTTCCACGGGAGGATGGCGAACCCGATGATCGCGGAGATGATGGCGGCCCGGCGGAAGTCGAGATGGCGCGGGAAGAGGTTCGTCAGGGCGTAGGTCGGGGCGACGAAGTTCGCCATGAGGTTGACGGCGATCGTGAGCACGAGCAGCGAGAGCGAGGCGGCGGCGAGGAGGACCGGGTTGCCGATGGCCTGGACGATGTCGGCGGGCGAGCTGATGACCGTGCCGTCGATCGAGTACTGGGCGCCGGCGAGTGAGATGACGACGAGGCCGAAGACGAGCATGTTGATGGGGATGCCCCAGAAGTTGCCGACGACGATCGAGCCCTTCTTCTTCGCCGACCGGGTGAAGTCGGAGAAGTTGAGGACGAAGGTGCCGTAGATCGCCACCCACAGGGCCCCTCCGCCGAGGATGTTCGTCCACATCTGCCACCCGGTGAGCGGGTCGTCGATCGACCAGGCGATGCGGAAGTCGACGCGGACGAGCATCCAGATCGCCAGGGCGAGGAAGGTGGCGAGGATGATCGGGCCGGCGATCGCCTCGTAACGGCGGATCATCTCCATCCCGTAGCTGACGATGACGACCTGGACGATCCACAGCAGAGTGAAGGAGAACCAGCCGAGGCCGCTCAGCCCGAGGAACTCGACCTCCGTCCACGCCTGGAGGCCGGGGATGAGGGTGATGAGGAGAACGTTGAGGACGTTCGCGGCGAGGTAGGTCTGGATCCCGAACCAGGCGATCGCGACGATCCCGCGCACCGAGGCGGCCAGCTGGGCGCCGTGGATGCCGAAGGCGATGCGGCACATCACCGGATAGGGCACGCCGGTCTTGTGGCCCATGAACCCGGAGAGGGTGAGGAGGACGAAGAGCAGGACGGCACCGACGAGGAGGGCGACGAGGATCTGCCACGCCCCGAGGCCGAGGGCGAAGAGGCCGAGGGCGAATCCGTAGTTGCCGAGCGAGTGGACGTCGTTGGCCCAGAGCGAGAAGACGCTGTACGCCGTCCAGCTGCGACCCTCCTTCTGACTCGGTGCGAGATCGGCGTTGTAGAAGCGCGGGCTGATCCGGTGCGCGGCGAGCTGTTCCGGGCTCGGTCCGAGCCGGTGCGGCACGGTGCTCGACTGAGGGTCGGGCACGGGCTGGTCGGACGTCACGGTGTGGGCCATGGGAGTTCTCGAATCAGACGGGCGCGGTGCTGGAATACCAAAGGAGGTCTTCGCGGCCTCGCGGCAGTGAGAGCTGACCCCGTGAGCGTAACCTGGGTCACACTGCTTCCGCAATGGGCTCATCTCCGTCAGTCCAGTACTGACAACGCCTGGAGTGCGCGAGGCGCGCCTCCGGACCTGGGGCGATGGCCGCAGATCGATGATGCCCGAGCCTGGACTATTTGGCATACCATTTGTTTGAATCGTGGCCTGCTGCCGGAACAGACACCCGCACCCCTCTTGACTTCGACTCGAACACGTGTTCGAATACCGGTGTGAGATGGAATGACGCGGAACCGACAGCCGGGCTCTTCGGGGTCACCGGACTCATCCGCACCGTGCGGGCCCCGGAGTTCGCGGGGATGACGTTTCACGAGGTCCTCGCGAAGTCGGCGCTCAACCGGATCCCGCGATCGAGTGCGATGCCGTTCGCGTGGACGATCAACCCGTATCGGGGCTGCTCCCACGCGTGCGTCTACTGCTTCGCCCGGAGCACCCACCGGTATCTCGACCTCGACTCCGGCGACGACTTCGACCGGCAGGTCATCGTCAAGGTCAACACCCCTGAGGTGCTCGCCGCCGAGGTGGCCAAGCCCCGCTGGTCACGCGAGCTCGTCGCCCTCGGGACGAACACCGACCCCTATCAGCGCGCCGAGGGACGCTACCGCCTCATGCCCGGAATCATCACCGCCCTCGCCGAACACGGCACCCCGCTGTCGATCCTCACGAAGGGCACCCTGCTGCGGCGCGACCTCCCGCTGCTCGCCGACGCCGCCCGGGACGTCCCCGTGGAGATCAGCATGTCGATCGCCGTCTACGACGACGAGCTCCAGCAGGCGATCGAACCCGGGACGCCGACGACCGCGGCGCGGTTGGCGACGGTGCGCGCGGCAGCGGAGCTGGGATTCCGGGTCACCGTGTTCATCATGCCGGTGCTGCCCAAGCTCACCGATTCGCGCGAGCATCTCGACACGGCGCTCGCGGCGATCAAGGACGCCGGCGCGAGCAGAGTCGTCTACGGCGCCCTTCACCTGCGCCCGGGCGCTCGCGAGTGGTTCTTCGCCTGGCTCGACCGCGAGCACCCCGAGCTCCTCCCCCGCTACCGCCGCATGTATGCGACTTCGGCCTATGCCTCGAAGGAGTACCGGACCTGGCTGGCGGCGCGGATCAACCCGCTCATCGACCGCTACGACCTGCGCGGGACCAGCGACGATGACTATCCCGCGACGAGGCGGACGAGGCATGGGCCCCGGCGCGGCGCCACCGGAGTCGGACCGGCAACGCCGAGTGCCGCCGTCGAGTCCGCCCTGCCTGACCCTCAGGCGGCGCTGTTCTGACGGTGCTCTTCTGACCACACTGCTCTGATGCCGTTGTCCCCGCGTTTTACCACCGATCGCGGACGTAGGCGGCGGGCGTCGTCCCGAATTCCCGTGCGAAGGCGGAGATGAACCCGCCTACGCTGCCGTATCCGCTCTGCGCGGCGGCTTCGTGTACGGCGCTGCCGTCGATGAGCAGCGGAAGAGCGGAGAGCAGGCGCACCTGCGTCCGCCAGGCGGAGAAGCTCAAACCGGTCTCGGAGGCGAAGGCCCGGGCGATCGTCCGAGCGCTCACCCCGGTGCGCTGCGCCCAGTCGGTGAGTTCGGTGCGGTCGGCGGGATCGGCGAGCACCGCCTCGGCGACGGTGCGCGCGGCCGGATGGCGCGGCGTGGGCACGGTCATCTCCCGGTCTTCGGCCTCGGCGAGGAGATCGATGAGGAGCCGGCAGCAGTGCTCTCGCCGGACCGGGGACAGGCGTCGCCCGGGAAGATGGCGCATGAGCGCGCCGAGAAGGGGGTCGAGGGCGAGGGCCCGCGGCAGCGACCAGCGGTCCCCCGGTGGCCGCAGCGACGGACTGAGATAGACGCTCAGCGTCGTTCCTTCCCGCAGGAGACGGTTCGAGTGGACGATGCCGGCGGGAATCCAGACGACGGTGTCGGCGTGGACGAGCCAGCGCCGGTCGTCGATGAGGACATCCATGCCGCCGTCGGGAAACCAGAAGAGCTGGTCGCCGTCGTGGCTGTGGGCGGCGTAGGAGACGTCCCGATGCTCGGCGCCGGAGAAAGTCGCCGATGTCAGCTCAGAGGCATGGATCGGCGGCACAGGACCCTCACCCCTCGCCGCTGCTGGCTCGAGCGCATCGCGATTCATCACAGACGACACTTTAGCGTCTGCCCAGGCCCATCTCTGTCCGCTGAGAAGAGTGGAATGCCGTTTCTCCTGAGGATAGCCTTACCTGAGACAGGGCGATGAGACGGCTTCAGCCCCCTCCCCTGCCGAAGCACTCCGACACCGATGAGAGATGAGTTCGATGACCCTGACCCGCCGCGCCCGCTCCCGGGCGAGACTGTCCATGATCGCGTGCGCCTCCGCCCTGGCCCTGGCGCTCTCGGCCTGTGCGCCCTCGGCCTCACCGGAGGCGGCGAGCGATGGCGCGGCCTCCTCGGCGCAGGGGTCGTTCCCGGTCACCGTCGATCACGCGTACGGGTCGACGACGATCACCGCACAGCCGCAGAGGGTCGTCACCCTCGGCCTCTCCGATCAGGATCCGCTGCTCGCCCTCGGCGTCGCGCCGATCGCCGTCGCCCCCTGGTGGGGTGACTACGAGTTCGCGACGTGGCCCTGGGCCCAGGACGAACTCGGTGACGCGGAGCCGACGGTGCTCAACGGCGGGGTCCGAGACGAGGCGAATCCGCCCGTCGAGGAGATCGCGTCGCTCGAACCCGATCTCATCATCTCCCTCTACAACGGCACCACCGAGGAGCAGTACGAGCAGCTCAGTGAAATCGCGCCCGTCGTCGTCCCCGACGAGGAGTACACGAACTTCAGGATCACGTGGCAGGAGGCGACGCGAGCCACCGGAGAGGCCCTGGGACGGGAGGACGAGGCACTCGCCCTCGTCGCCGATCTCGAAGCCTCCTTCACCGCAGCCCGCGAGGACAATCCCGACTTCGCCGGCCGGGAGGCCGTCGTCGCCGAGCGCTTCCAGGAGGGCGAGACAGTCGTGCGCACGGGCAATGACGTCAGGGCCCAGTTCTTCAGCCAGCTCGGGTTCGCGGTTCCGAGTCGGATCGCCGAATTCGCACCGAATGAGGCCGGTGAGGTCTACGTCCCCGACGAGCGGATGGACGAGCTCTCGACGGACCTGCTCGTGTGGAACGTCGGCTTCTCCCCCGATGCGAAGGCGACCGTCGAGGCCATGTCGCTCTACTCCGACCTCCCCGTGGTCCGGGACGGCCGCGTGCTCTGGGTCGAGGACGAGGTCGTGTCCGGGGCCTTCAGCTGGGGCACGATCCTCAGCCTCGACTACGCGCTCGGGGAGATGGTGCCCCAGATCAGGGAGACGGTGTCGCGCTGACCCTCCATCGGATCGGGAGCCTCCGGAGCGGGACGACCGCCTCGGCGGAATGCCCCTCCGGGCCGGATGTGACAAGGGTCGCACCCGGCCCGGCGGCGGGAATATCCTCCACGGGCAGGTAGTTGAAATGTCTATGAAAATCGAGATCTGGTCGGACATCGCCTGTCCGTGGTGCTATATCGGCAAACGTCGCTTCGAAACCGCCCTCGAGGGTTTCCCGCACAAGGACGACGTGGAGGTCGAGTGGCGCAGCTTCCAGCTCGATCCCACCCTTCCCGCACATGTCGAGGAGTCGGAGGCGGACTATCTCAGCCGCTCGAAGGGCATGCCCGCCGAGCAGGTGCGGCAGATGTTCGCCCAGGTGAGCGACCAGGCAGCGCGCGAGGGCCTCAACTACGACTTCGATTCCGTCGTCGTCGCGAACAGCTTCACCGCCCACCGCTTCCTCCACTTCGCCAAGAGCCACGGTGTTATGGCGGCCGCTGAGGAGGCGCTGATGTCCGGGCATTTCGAGTCCGGTCGTGACATCGGAAGCATCGACTACCTCGCCGAGGTGGGTCAGTCCCTCGGTCTCGATCCCACCGAGACCCGTCGGGTCCTCGAATCCGACGAGTACACCGACGCTGTCGAGGCTGATGTCGCCCAGGCTCGGATGCTCGGCGCCAACGGGGTGCCGTTCTTCGTCATCGACCGCAAGTACGGGATCTCCGGCGCGCAGAAGCCGCCGGTCTTCACTCAGGCGCTCGAGACCGCATGGGACGAGAGTCAGAAGCTCACCGTGCTCGCCGGCACCGGTTCGACGGCCGAGGGCGGGGACGACTATCCCGACGGTGCCGTGTGCGGCCCCGAGGGCTGCAGCTGACTCCCTCATATCCACGCCACCCCAGTTCTCCACCTCACTTCAGATCCACAGACGTCGAAAGGACCACCACCCATGACTGAGACCCCGACCGCCCCGCTCATCCGCATCATCGTCGGCAGCGTCCGCCCGGTGCGGGTCGGCGATCAGATCGCCGCCGCCGTTGCCGAGATCATCTCCGATGCGGCCGCTGCCCGCACCGAGATCATCGACCTCGTCGACCTCGACCTGCCGCTGCTCGACGAGCCGCGCATGCCGGCACTCGGTGACTACCAGAACGAGCACACGAAGGAATGGGCGCGGATCGTCGACGAGTCCGACGCCGTCGTCTTCGTCACCCCGCAGTACAACGCCGGCTACCCCGCCTCGCTGAAGAACGCCATCGACTACCTCTTCGCCGAATGGAAGGACAAGCCGTCGCTGATCATCAGCTACGGCGGCCACGGCGGCGGAATGTCCGGCGCGCAGCTGCGGGCCGTGCTCGAGTTCATCGGACTCGACCTCGTCGGCGACAACGTCGAGATCACCCTGCCGCGCGACTCCTACGGCCCGGACTGGCGACTCACCGACGCGAAGGAGGTCGTGGCCGGATACGCCGACGAGCTCCGCACCGCTGCGAAGGCTCTCGACCGCAGCCTCGTCCCCCAGGCCTGAAAGGGCTCGCCAGCACTGTCCGAACTCCGTGGATCCGCCGAGGCGGGTCCGCGGAGTTCTGCTGTTCCAGGCGTGCCCTGCTCCTGCCTTGAGCACAGTGCGGGGCGCTCGGTCGAACCGTTCTCAGCGCGCGGCAACACGACTAAGGTGCCCACTATGGGCTCATTCGGCGACATCTTCGGATCGAACATCCTCCTCGAGGGCACGCTGCTGCTGGCGAGCTTCGTGCTCTGTTCGCTCATCGGCTTCGAACGGCAGTTCCGGCAGAAGAGCGCCGGTTACCGCACGCACGTCCTCGTCGGCATCGGCACGTGCGCGTTCACCCTCGTCTCCGCCTACGGGTTCGCCGGGGTCCTCGACAGCGACGTCCAGCTCGATCCCTCGCGGATCGCCGCGCAGATCGTCTCCGGCATCGGCTTCCTCGGTGCCGGGGTCATCTTCAAGGGACGGAACATGGTCCGGGGGCTCACGACGGCAGCATCGATCTGGGTGTGCGCGGCCGTCGGCATGGCCTGCGGAGCGGGAATGCTCGCCCTGGCGACGATGCTCACGGGGCTCCACCTGCTCACGCTCTTCGTCGTGGCGCCGCTCGTGCGGAAGATCCCCGACCGCAATCGCGGCAAGCTCGTGCACATCGTCTACCGCGATGGCGGCGGAGTGCTCCGGGAGATCCTCGGGGTGGCGAGCACGATGGGGTTCTCGAACACGATCCTCGATTCCCAGCGCTTCGAGGCCGAGGACGGGGCGAAGATGGTCCGCATCGAGGTGAGGTTCGAGGGCAAGCGCCCACTCGACATGCTCGTGCCGCCGCTCATGGAACTCGACGGCGTCGACAAAGTGGCCCTGCGCGAGGATCGCGTCCACTCCGTCGACGCCGACGGCGACTCGGTCTGAGGAATCAGTCTGATTCCTCAGCGTGATTCCTCAGTCTGACTGCTCAGTCGCGCAGCGACCGCTTCCACGCGAGAGTGGCCAGGGCTGCGGCCTGGTCGGCGAGGTGAGCGTCGTCGAAGAGGACCTCGGGCGAGTGATTGACCGCAGCGGTGTCGGGATCGACGCCCTGAGGGGTAACAAAGAGGAACATGAACGCTCCCGGCACCTCCTCGAGGACGTAGGAGAAGTCCTCGGAGCCCATGACCGGGTCGGGGGCGTTGACGACGCGGTCAGCGCCGAAGGCCTCGGTGAGCGTCTCAAGGGTGAACGCGGCCTCTGCGGCGTCGTTGACCGTCACGGGGTACTGCTCGTTCCACACCACCTCGGCGGTGCAGCGATGGGCGGCGGCGATCGACTCGGCCAAGCGGGTCGCGAGTTCGGGGAACCGCTGCGTCGTCTCCGGGGACAGGGTGCGCACGGACATGCCCAGC
This sequence comes from Brevibacterium sp. 2SA, assembly GCF_005502845.1. NCBI lineage: Bacteria > Bacillati > Actinomycetota > Actinomycetes > Micrococcales > Brevibacteriaceae > Brevibacterium > Brevibacterium sp. 2SA. The sequence continues at coordinate 55,219 of NZ_SCMW01000002.1, forward strand.
GTCGCCGTCGACGGGATGATGTTGACCGCGCTGCCGGCGTCGAGGAGGGTCACCTCGGCGACGATGGGATCGAAGACGCTGAAGGACCCGGTGATCATCGCGTACACCGCCTGCCCGAACTCGAGGAGGGGACGGACGGGGTCGATCGCGTCCTGCGGTCGGGAGCTGTGTCCGCCCTTGCCGTGCATCGTGAGGTGGAAGGTGTTGGCTCCGGCCATGATTGAGCCGGGGCGGGTGACGAACGTGCCGGGGGCTCCGGGGGCAACGTGGATTGCGTAGGCGGCGTCGGGAATCTGGCCGGCGAGGTCGAACATGCCCTCGTCGATCATGAGCTTCGCGCCGCCCTGGCCCTCTTCGCCGGGCTGGAACATGAAGACGATCGTGCCGGCGAGTTCGTCCTGGTGCGCGGCGAGGAGCTTGGCGGCGCCGACGAGGCCGGAGACGTGGAGGTCGTGGCCGCACGCGTGCATGTTCCCGTTCGTCGAGGCGAAGTCGAGGCCGGTGGCCTCGACGACCGGCAGGGCGTCCATGTCGCCGCGCAGGAGGATCGTCGGTCCGGGCCGACCGCCGCGGAGCACCGCGACGACCGAGCTGAGCTCGCGACCCAGGGTGATCTCGAGCGGCAGGCCCTCGAGGGCGTCGAGGATGGCCTGCTGTGTGTACGGCAGGTCGAGTCCGAGTTCGGGATTCCGGTGGAGGTCGCGGCGGAGGGCGGTGAGTTCAGCGCCGATCGCGGCGGCCTCGGCGGTGAAGTCGATCGTCATGGTGGAGTTGTTCCTTTCGCGGTGGATGGTCGGTGGTGGGTGGTCAGCGGTGGGACCTGGTCGCGGCCCCGTCGACGTTGTGGGTCTCAGTCCTCCGCGCCGACGAGTGATCTCGCCAGGGCGCGGTATCTGTCCGTGAGCGCGGCATCGTCCGGCGGTGGACTCTCGGGTCGGAGTGTCATCGTGAAGAGCGTGAGTCCGGCGAGTGTGTCGAGGATGAGATCGTGGTCGAGCGCGGCACTCATCTGTCCGCGGTCGACGGCGCGGGCGAGGATCGCCCGGCCCCTGGCGTGGCGCTCGTCCATGTAGTCGGCGGAGATGAGCGGGATGACGTCCATGTCGAACATCGCGAGCAGGAGGCCGTTTCCGTGCGTGCGGACGTCGAGTGAGCGGCGGAAGTTCTCGATGTTCTGCCACGCATGCGCGACGAGATCGTCGACGACGTCGCCGGTGTCGGGCACCTCGCCGAGTTCGAAGGTGTCGAGGATGGCGGCGGCGACGAGTTCGGGCTTGGTGGGCCACCGGCGGTAGATCGCGGTCTTCCCGCAGCCGACGGTGGTGGCGATGCTCTCGATGCGCAGGTTCAGAAAGCCGTGCTCCGCAACCTCGGCGCGCACAGCGGCGAGCACGCGCTCAGTGAGCTCAGGGTCGAGCGGTCGACCCTTCGGGGTGGCCTGCGTCATAGGCCGAGCCTTTCACGCAGACAGCTTTTTCCGCAACACTGCGTATCGTTTGTCTCGGATCGTGGTGTCCGCCAGATCAGCTCTCGAGCTCGGCGAGGAGCGCGGCCATCGATCCAGCGACGCGCGGTCGGACCGCCGGGCCGAGCACGGCGGTCTGGACGATGCCGCCCTGGACCATCGCGAGTGCCGCCGGAGACGTCTCGCGTGCCCGGGTCTGAGCCTCCGCTTCGTCGAGACCGGCAGTGCGGTGGAAGTAGGCGGCGAGGTAGGCCTCGAAGCGAGCCTGGACCTCGCCGAAGATCTTCTCCGCGATCGCCGCGAATTCGGGCACATGGGCGGCCTCGCCCCAGACCTGAACGACAAGAGAGGGGAACGGGTTGCCGTCGAGGACCGCATCGAGCAGGCGTGGGAAGACAATGCTGGGCGGGGGCACCGCCTCGGCGTCATCGAGGTCGCCGAGCGCGGTGATGCGCTCCTCCATGATCCGCCGACCGGCGGCGACCATGAGTTCGGACTTCGAGGAGTAGTAGAGGTAGACGGCTCCCGCCGACAGGTCAGCCTCTTTGACGATGTCGGCCATCGACGCCGCCGCGAAGCCCTTGCGCGCGAAGCAGACGAGCGCGGCATCCTGGATGCGCGTGCGCATCGCGGCCCTGTGTTCTTCTGTGACCTTCGGCACCGCTCCTCCAAAAACGAATGATCATTCTTGATTAATTGTAGACCACGGCGTAAAAATGAACGTGCATTCGTTTTCAATGATTGGACGACCATGACCACGAGACTTCTCAGGACCTCTGCCGCCTCCGCTCCGGGCACCGGCGACGACCACCTCGGTGCCGACTCCCCGGGCGGAGCCGCCGATCAGGACGGGGATCAGGGCAGAGCCGCTGGTGCGAGCGGGCGCCGGGGCAAGGCCGCCGAGACGAGCAGGGACCAGGAGTCAGACCCCGCCCCCGACGAGATCGGCGATGAGCTGCCGAAGCACAGTGTCGGACGCGCGATCCTCGTCGCCCTGTTCGCGGCGGCGATCGTCAGCATCGTCCTTCTGGCATTCAGCTGGCCGACGGTGACTGCTGACCCGAAGGACCTGCCCATGGCCGCTGTCGGAGACAGCGCTCAGCTCGAGCAGATCACGAGCAGTGCGCCGGAGGGAATGCTCGATCTCGAGCGCGTGGACACCCGCGCCGAGGCGGAGCAGATGATCCGGGAGCGCGAGGTCTACGGGGCGTTCGTCCTCGGTGGTGAGGATCCGGAAATCCTCGTCTCCTCGGCGGCGTCGCCGGCGGTGGCACAGCAGCTGAGAGGCATCGCCGCGCAGATGCAGCAGTCCATCGACACTCAGGCGATCTCGGGGATGCAGGACGGCATGGAGCAGATGCAGGCGGCGCTCGAGGCGGCTGCGCGGGCGGCAGAGAACCCGCAGGCAGCCGGCCAGGCTCCCGGCAACGCAGGTGGAGGCGAGGGTGCGGGCGCGCTCCCGGATGCCGCGGCGATGGACGTCCCGCAGGTCACGGTCACCGATGTCGTGCCGCTCTCCGATGATGATGCGACGGGAGCAGGACTGGCGATCGCGGGCCTGCCGCTGTCGATCGGCGGCATCGTCGGCGGTGTGCTCACCAGCACTCTTGTGCATTCGCGGAGGATGAGGGCCGTTGCGGTCGTCGCTTATGGGGCCTTCGGCGGTCTTGCGCTCTCGCTCATCCTCCAGACATGGTTCGGCATCCTGCAGGGAGAGTTCTGGCTGAATGTGCTCGCGGCGGGGCTGGCGGTGGCGTCGACGGCGGCGATCATCAACGGCTTCGTGTCGCTCATGGGTCCGGGCGGCATCGCGATCGGTGCGGTGCTCACGATGTTCATCGGCAATCCGATCTCCTCGCTCACTCAGCCCAAGGAGTTCCTCGCCGGGTCCTGGGGCGACATCGGCCAGTTCTTCGTGCCGGGAGCGGCGGGCACACTGCTCCGTGACATCTCGTACTTCCCCGATGCGCCGATGGCGATGTCGTGGTGGGTGCTCATCGCATGGTTCGTCCTCGGCATCGCCCTCATTCTCATCGGCCACCTGCGTGCGCATGCGAAGCTCGTCGCCGCGCATGCCGGACAGGGCTGAGCGCTCACGGCTTGGGGGACAGACACTCGTCGGCCCGGATGCGGTGACACACCGCATCCGTGGACGACAGTCCACGTCGACGGGTGACATACCGCGTCCGGCGTCGACTCACGGCATTCTGCGTCGGCTCACGGGGTCCGGGGTCGACTCACGGCATTCAGGCAGGCTGGGGGTAGGAGGATCAGGCGCTGACAGCATAGGCTCGAATGGATGACGAGGCCGTCGGCTTGCGAACCTCGGTCCGCGGACGGCGCCGGCGCAGGAACCGACAGCGGCGCCGGCACCGGAGCGAACCGGCTCCGCAGCGACCTGGCTCCACAGCAGACCGAGACGTCAGACGCTCAGCGAGGAGGGTGAGACGGTGACCGATTCCGCGTCGGAGAACGTCCGTGATCCACGTGACGAGGCAGCAGGTCGAGGCTCACCCGCGCCCGGAAGGGCCGGTGAACCTGGTGACCCCGGTGGCTCCGGTGAACCCGGCGATCCGGGTGGCGCGGTTGACCCGGGTGGCTCCGGTGAACCCGGCGATCCGGGTGGCGCAGTTGACCCGGGTGGCGCAGTTGCCCCGGGTGACCTGGGTAGCCCCGGTGAACCCGGTGAACCCGGCGCGATGATCTGCCGCAACTGTGGAGTGGAGACCAGTTCCCCTCCCCCGGCGGTGTGCCCGATCTGCGCCGATGAACGCCAGTGGGTGCCGGCATCGGGCCAGGAGTGGGTGAGCCGAGATGCCCTCGAGGCCGAGGGCCACCGCGTCGTCATCGACGAGCGCGAACCGGGGCTTCATGCTCTGCGCGTCGAACCGCGGCTCGGCATCGGGCAGACGTGCTATCTCGCCCGGACGTCGGAGGGCAATCTCCTCTTCGACGTGCCGCCGTACATCGACGCCGAAGCCGTGGCGACCGTGGCCGCGCTCGGTGGAGTCGCAGCGATCGTCCCGAGTCATCCGCACATGTTCGGCATGCAGCTCGCGTGGAGCGCCGCGTTCGATGATGCCCCGGTTCACGTCTGCGCGCGAGATCGCGAATGGCTGCAGAAACAGGGGCGCGCCATCAGATTTTTCGACGACGGCATCGAGCCGCTCCCTCAGATCTCGGTGCACAGAGTCGGCGGTCATTTCCCCGGCAGTGTGCTTGCCCTGTGGGAGGGGCGAGACGGCAGCGGAGTCATGCTCGCCGGTGATTCGATCGGCCCGGTCGTCCGCGAAGGATGGGTGACGTTCATGCGCAGCTTCCCCAACTACCTGCCGCTCTCCGCCGCGGTCGTGCAGCGCATCGCCGCCTCGGTGTCGGATCTCGATTTCGACCGCATGTACGGCAACTTCGGGCAGACGATCACCGGTGGAGCCCACGCCGCAGTGCAGTCCTCTGCCGAGCGCTATGCGCGGTGGGTCTCCGGCGAGTACGACGATCTCACCTGACTTTGCAGAGCACGACGGCCTCGGAGCACTCTTCATAAGGTCACTCTGTTCCGGACGCGACGACGCCGGAGCGCTCTTCACGACGTCACGATGGTCAGAACGGCGGAGGATCATCGCGGTTGTCCTGATGCCATGTGATCGGCACGCTCCAGAACTGGTCGAGCGGCTCCACCCAGGTGTCTCCGGCGTCTTGTCGACGCCGTTGGGCTTCCCTCACCGACAATCGGCGGCCGGGCATCAGTCTCTTCATCGTCACCGGATCGGATCCTCGCGGCAGGCACGGCGGGAACTCCTCGTTGCGCCAGTTGAGCAGCTGAGCAAGCCGCTTCCGTCGGGCGAAGTCACGGGCCCGCTCGTATGTCTCCTGGATCCTGCGCCTGCGTTCGGTCTCCTCGGCGGATTTCCGCATCGCTTCGCGGCGCTGCCTGACGAGTTGTTCGTTCGGTTCGAGTTCGATGATGTACTTCGGCGGTGGGACCGGATGCTTCGGCTTCCACACCACGTGGGGTCTCATCCCGCTGATCGCAGCGAGCTCCATCGCCTGGGCCACCTCGATCGGCTGGTCAGGAGCGCGTGAGGTCGCCGTCACTCCGTGTCTGAACTCGTACTCGACACAGCCCGGTTCCTTCATCCGCACCCGCAGCAGGCAAGCGGTCTTGAGTGCGTGGTGCTTCCTGCACAGCGGATGGAGATTGCCGAACCGAGTGAGACCGCCTTTGAGCGGATCGAGCTTGAAGAACGGGACGATATGGTCGATCTCGGCTTTCACGGCAGCGCGAGCGCACCCCGGCACGCTGCAGCACTCCCACTGGGCGATGAGCGTCTTACGCACCTCATTGGGGATTCGATACGTCGTGGCCTTGGCATCGATCGGAGTGCCCGTCGCCGGGTCGGTGAGGATCCTCGTCACGGTGGAGCAGTGTCCGGCGATGCGCCGCGCGGTGTCGGCGGGGATCGGAGAACCGTCAGGCAGTGTGCCCGGCAGGTTCGATTCGCCGAGGAGGGACATCACGGGAACGGTGGTGACCATCGTCGCCTGAAGCGCGATCCACCACGAATGCATCGGCATCTCCGCGGCGATCCAACTCTCAGCGGTCTCCGTCTGATCGGCCCCGGCTCTGCAGAACGCGCTTCCCCGGTCAGCCGCCTCGGTGTCGACGGGGCCGTGTCCGGGAAGGGGCAGTCCCTCCACGCCGACACTGTTCGTCGCGGCGCCGTTAGCTGATGCGTTGCTCGCTGCGGTGCCGTCCCCTGAAGCGTTGTTCGTCGCGGTGCCGCCCCCTGAGGCATTGTTCGCTGCGGCGCTGTTCTTCATGATGATGGCGCCGTCGGGCCCGAGGTCGAAGAGCAGGTTTCCGTCGTCGTCGAGCAGCGGCTCCTCCTCGACCGACTGGATCCCGGTCACGGGGTCGATGCGGCGCACCTTGATGCTCAGCTTCGGCTGCGGTCGGGTGACGATGTCGTACATGAGGTTGTCGAAGGCACGATCGTCGATGATCTCGACCCCCGGCGGCAGATCGAATGCGGCGCCTCTGCGCGAATGGATGGCGCGAGCCATCGCCTCGACCCGCAGGTAGCACGCATGGAGTTCCTCGGCCGGCCCTGTCAGGGACATGCAGGCCGAACCGTTCTTGTACGTGTGCAGATCGACGCGGCGGCGCTCCTTGGCTGTCTGCGATCGGTCGTCGGCCGGTTCGAGCACGGCGATGAACTTCCGCAGAGCGGTCCGGAGACGGTCACTCGTGACATCGGCCCGGCGCTCGGCGAGATGGTCGTCGATCTCCGGGAGATAGCGGAGGGCCACTGATCGGCAGAGATCGCCGACGACCTGGACGTGAGCAATCGTGAACTCGCCGGCACGGACACGGTCGGCGAAACGCGGCAGCCCGTGGATGATCGTCATCGCCGTGCGCAGATGCCGATAGGTCCGGGCGATCGATTGACCGAGGATGGTCGCGGTCTCGATGACATCCTCATCGGCGACGTTGTCCTGCACCCAATCGGAGACTGTGGTGTCGAGGCGGAAGCCGGGGAAATCAGGGGTTTCCGCCGCGCCGTCGGATTCCGTGGTCTCGGCCGAGACGAGTGCCGTCGACGGCGGAGCGAGGTCCGCTTCGCACCACTGCCGCCACGCCAGCAGTGCAGGGTCGCGGAGAGCCACGGTCGTCGACGTGCGCGGCACCCACACGAGTTCGGTCGATGCGCTCACGTCGACATCGTCCGCCATTGCGTCGAATGCCGCGGCGAAGGGAGTCGTGGGCGCCGGCTTCCCTCGCGTCCCGGTGGTCGTCTTCGCGGCGGTGCCGTTCGCTGCGGTTCCCTGTGCTGCGGTTGGATCCGCGCCGGTCTCGTCGGCCGACGCAGCGGGATCGGGGTCCATGGCCGCCTCGGCGACTTCGTGCCGAAGCACGGATGCGGCGATCGTGGCGAAGCGATACGGCGCGTCGCCGTCGGGCAGGGGGACGTCGAGACGCCGGACGACGCGCTCCAACGTGATGCCTGCAGTGACGTCGAACGTGCGGAGCTGGATCTGGTCGGATTGCGCGGAGATCTCCGCGAGTTCGCTGATCCTCGACCCGAGTCGAATCGTCGGTCGAGCGGATTCACTGCGAGCAGCACCGTCGCAACCGCATCCCTCACCGGGATCGCGCCCGGTGGTTGCACCCGGATCACGCGCAGCGCCCCGTTCGCGACGACCAGCGCCAGCGCGAACACCAGCACCGTCGCAACCATCTGCGTTGCCCCGACCGCCGGCACCCGTATGACCCACAGCACCGTAACGAACACCGGCATCGTCGCAGACGTCGGGCTGTCGAGGGGCAGAGCCTGCACCAGCTGCGTCGAACGGCGCGTCGGTGGCACGACCGGGGCGCGGTCCGTCTCCACCGGGGAGGTCTTTCACGCTGGCTCACCTGCCTCTGACAACAGCGTCGGGGAAGCGATCTGCGAATCGTAATACGTAGTACGTCAATGCTAGACTATTCGAACATCAAATGGAATAGTGCGAGTCATATTCATGAGAAAAAGATTGTGATCTCTTTCTGACTGATGTCTCCTTGTGAGCTCTATTGTTGCACTCGTCACTGACACGACTTCGGATGTCACTGATGACCTGCGATGATTCCCGTTTCACCACAACTGCCCGCTTCCGGTACCCTCTCGACCCCACCGCGGACCGTCGCACGATTCGGCAATGATGCCGGACACGACTGCCGCGAGCATGCGAGGTTCTTCGCGAGCATGTGGTGGAGGGGGGCACGACTGCACGCGTCAGCGATGCCGAGCGCGACCGCGCGACCGCGCGGTGCCAGGCGCCACTGCGCGACCGTGCGATGCCGGGCGCCACTGCGCGACCGCGCGATGCTGGGCGATGCCGGCGCTGCTGTGCGATGCTGGGCGCTGCTGCACGAGCATGCGAAGCCGAGCACGACCGAACGAGCATGCGATGTCAAGCGCGACGGCAAGAGCATGCGACGTCACGCGGAGATGCGCGACCCCGCGAGGCAGATCATCCCCGGTCAGCCATACGTCCGGTCAGCCATGTTTCCGTCACCCATGCGTCCGGTCTGACCGGACGCACCTTCGTCATCCACACAAACCCCTACGACGGCACCCTCACTGGTCAGCCAGGTGCCCTCGCGGACCGGACGAACCGCGCCGTCCGCCGATCGCGTCGTCCCGACCGCCCACGGAACCGCGGGATGATGCGTCACGCAGAGCCGCCTCGGCGAAGCGGTGCCGCGTCGACCACGACAGGGCCAGGTACAGGAGGAACGAGATGACGAACGACGGAATCGTCGCACCCACGGGGCTTGCCCACACATAGGTGAGCAAGTAGGAGGCGAAGGCCCCGACGATCCACACGATGACCGCCGCCCAGTTCACCCCGCGGATGTAGGCGTACATCCCGCCCTCGTCACGGAGGATGTCCTTCGAGTAGAACCCGCGTTTGACGATGTAGTAGTCGGCGATGACGATCGCGAAGACGGGCACGAAGAACGCCCCGATGACGGTGAGGAACGCGGTGTACTGGTCGAGCAGCGCCAGCCACGTCGACCCGATGATCGAGATCGCCCCGAGGACGAGCGCCACCGGCAGGAAGCGCAGCCGAGACTGCTTCCTGGCGCCGATGACGGAGTTGACCATGCCGTAGACGACCATCGTGTTCGTCGCCATGACGGAGAGGAAGATGACGATCGCGAGCGGCCAGCCGAAGTGGTCGGCGAGCGCGGTGGGGTCGAAGGGTTCGGCCGCTCCCCCGTCGAGGAGGATGAAGCTGAAGGCGGTGAGCCCGAGCAGCATCGCCAGCACCGTCGACGTGATGTACCCCAGCCCCGAGCCGACGATGCCGGCGCGCTGGCTTCCGGCGAGTCGATTGAGATCCGCGGAGAGCACAGTCCACGAGATCGCCGTCGCAATGACGATGTCGAGTGCGAGGACCGGAGTGAAGCCGAGGCTCTCATCTGCGGGAATGCTGAGGTATTCGCTCGGTGCGTGGCCGATGAATGCGGTGACGAAGATGTAGGCCATGACGACGAGGATGAGCAGTGCGAACCATGGCTCGGCCTTCTCGATGCCTTCGTGGCCGAGGATCGCCAGTCCGACGACGAGCGCCTGGCAGAGCACGGAGAAGAGGACCGGGTTGGAGAAGCCCGTGGTCTGCTCGACGACGTAGTTGACGCTGATGCCGGCGAGCATCGCCTGCACCCAGCTCCAGCCCATGAGGATGATGATGTTGGCCGCGACCGGCAGGAAGCTGCCCTTCGCCCCGAATGCTCCCCGTGTCACCGCCATCGTCGCGAGTCCCGTCCGGGTGCCGATGTTGCCGATGAGCACGAGGACGATCGTGCCGATCACCGTGCCCGCCACGATCATCAGCGCCGCCGTGCCGTAGTCGATGCCCGGCACGAAGAGAGTTCCCGTGAGCATCGTCGTCACGACGAGGTTGGCCGCGAGCCAGATCATGAACATCCGTCCGGTGCCCAGTCTGCCCCGCACGACTCCCGAATCGTCCGAATCCGCAGCCAACCGGGCTTCGAGTCGGCGGTACCAGTTCACGGTGCGACCTCCGCGGCGGGGGTGGTGTCCGCCTCGGCGGTGTCCGGGACCGGGGACAGATGTTCGTGGATCGCGATGAGATCACCATCGCCGAGGCGGCGGAACACGATGCTCTCGCGTTCCCGATACGATTCCCGGCCCTCCCCGGTCTCGACGGTCGTGTCGACTGTGTGCGAGAAGACGGCGCCGCCCGGGAACGTCTGGATGAGCGGATCGCTGGAGACGCAGTCGATGACGGACCAGCCGTCGTCGAGCCAGCCGTTCCACGTCGCCTCGTACTCGGCACGCGAGTTCAGCCGGTGGCTCTCCGGGTGGAAGACGAACGAGGCGTCCGCGGCGAATCCGGCGAAGTACGCGGCGGTGTCGGTGGCGGCGAAGGCGTCCACGATGGCTGCGGCGGCTCGTTCGACGGCCTCGGCGCTCGGCGCGGAGGGGGCTGAGGGCACAGGGATCGACTTCTCTGTCATGATGCTCGGCAACTTCCTGTTGATGGTTGTTGAGCAACTCTAATGACGGAGATTCAGGACGCACTATCCGCCCTGGACAAGTTTTCCTGGCCACGCGCCAACGTGGATACGTGCGGGGACGGCGGGCGAGCTCGCGCAAGGGGAAGCGAACCCGGGAAGCGGGCGACCTCGCACCGGGGTCAGTGGGCCCGAACAGCGTCGGCAGCGCCGGCGTCCCCACGTCTCCACGGTCTCGACAGGTGGTTCGGCCCTCGACGCCGAGGCGCTTCCAGGCCCACCCTGGAATGGAACACCAGTCACGACCCACCGCGGAGGAGACATGGGCACAGACGACGCGACGGACCGGATCAGAGCGGCCGTCGACGCCAACTTCGCCGAGCAGCTGGCGGTGACGGCCGAACTCGTCGGGCTGCCGACCACGCGCGGTGACGAGGAACCCGGACAGGATCTCATCGAACGCAGCCTCCGCGGCCTCCGACTCGACGTCGACCGCTGGACGATCGACTCGGCCGAGCTGCGCGGCCATCGCGGATTCAGTCCGGCCACGGTCGATTACACGCGGATGACGAATGTCGTCGGGACCCATCGCCCCGAGCGCGACCTTGGCCGCTCCCTCATCCTCAACGGTCATATCGACGTCGTCCCTGCAGGACCGACCGGCCGTTGGTCGCGGTCACCGTGGGACGCCGAGGTCCGCGATGGGTGGATGTACGGACGCGGAGCGGGCGACATGAAGGCCGGGCTCGTGGCGAATCTCTTCGCGTTCACCGCTGTCCGAGATGCAGGGTTCGACCTCACCGGACGGGTGCACATCGAATCCGTCGTCGAGGAGGAGTGCACCGGCAACGGCTCGCTGGCGGCACTGCTGCGCGGATACACCGCCGATGCCGTCATCATTCCCGAACCGGAGGAGGACGCACTCGTCCGGGCGAATGTCGGCGTCATCTGGTTCACGGTCCTCGTCAGCGGAGAACCCACTCACCCGCGGGAGATGGCCAGCGGCTTCAACGCCCTCGACGCCGCCTACCACGTGATCGGTGCGCTGCGCGGACTCGAGGAGAGGTGGAACGAGCGGAAGGCCGACCACCCGCACTTCGCGGACCTCGACCATCCCATCAACGTCAACTTCGGCGGCATCCGCGGCGGCGACTGGCCATCCAGCGTCCCGGCCTGGTGCGAACTCCAGGTCCGCGTCGCCATCTACCCCGGCACTGAACCCGATGACGCGTGGGCGGAGATCGTCGACTGCGTCACCGAGGCGGCCCGCGGCACCGACCGACCGCTGAGCGGCCCGCCGGTGCCCCCATTCACCGCGGGGCTCACGCCGAACGGGTTCTATGCGCGGGGCTACGTGCTCGAGCCCGGAAGCGATGCGGAGACTCTGCTCGCCTCCGCGCACGCCTCGGTCGCCGGCAAGGAGCTGACCGCGTTCACCACCCCCGGCTACCTCGACGCTCAGGTGTTCGCGAACTTCGCCGACATGCCGGCGCTCGTCTACGGCCCGGTGACGAAGAACATCCACGGCTTCGACGAACGGGTGAGCGTGGAGTCGATCCGCCGCTGCACGACGACGATCGCCCTGTTCCTCGCGCAGTGGTGCGGAATCGACGATCGTCGACAGTCCTAGGAGCTCACCGGGTTGACGCCCTGCACCAGGAGCGCGGCGGCCGGATCGCTGCCATGGCGCCCGTCGAACTCCGCGAACGCGGTTTCGACCTCGGCATGCACAGCGCGCACGAGCGGCAGCCATTCCCCGTGGGTGACGATGAGGAACTGGCCCGCCCTCATCGCCTCGACGACCTGCGCCCCGACGGCGTCGGGGTCCGCGCCTTCGGCGAGCATCGCCGAATTCGCCGCGACCGCCTCGGCGTTCGTCTCCTCCCCGAGGAGCTCCGCCTGCCCCGCCGCCGCAGTCTCGGCGATCCGGGTCGATACGCTTCCCGGTGCGAGCACGGAGACGCCGATGCCGCTGCCGGCGAGTTCGCTGCGCAGCACCATTGAGAAGCCGACGCTCGCGAACTTCGAGGAGGCATAGGCGGCGACGTCGGCCATCGGAATGATGCCCGCCAGCGACGCGGTGTTGAGGATGTGCGCGGGCCTGCCCAGGCGGCGGAACCGCGGCAGGAACGTCGAGACGCCGAGGTACTGGGCGTCGAGATTGATCGAGTGCACCCAGCGCCACACCTCCCACGGGGTGGTCTCTGCTGAGCTCCCGCCGTTGACGCCGGCGTTGCTGCAGAGGATCGACACCGGGCCGAGTTCGGCCTCGACGGCATCCGCGGCAGCTTCCCAGGCGTCGGGGTCGCCGACGTCGAGGCGCACCGTGGTCACGGTGCCTCCGGCCGCCCGCAGCTCCTCTGCAGCCTGGGCGAGGCGGGCTTCGTCGATGTCGACGAGTCCGACCCGCGCCCCGGCAGCGACGAAGGCGCGGGAGAGTCCGAGTCCGATGCCGGAGGCCGCACCGGTGACGAAGGCGACCTCGCCGCGCGGCCATTGCTCAGTGTGGGCACTCGGTGCCGCACTCGAGGTGTCCGGGGTCGAGGTGCTGCTGGTGTTTTCGGGCATGACTTCTTCTGCTTTCTCTCGGTGATCTCTCTTCGTGACGGCGACCGTGGAACGGCCGCCGGTGCGGGCACCGCTGGATCAGCCGGTGTCTGCTGGTGCGGCCGCCGCTCAGCGCGTGCCGGCCAGCCCGGCCGCCGTTGGGTCAGCGCGTGCCGGCCAGCCCGGCCGCCGTTGGGTTAACGCGTGCCGGCCGGCGCGACCGGTTACCCGCCAAGGCGGCGCAGGAACTCCGCGCTCATGTAGCGCAGTCGGCCGACGGTCGTGCGCGGGTCGTAGCCGAGCCGCGTCGTGATCGACTCGTGCCGGGCCTGCAGGGTCGAATGGTGCATCGCCAGCCGCGCCGCGGCCGCGCGCAGGCTGTCGGCGTCGACGAGTTCGCGCAGGATCTCTGCGGTCACCGCGTCGAGGGATTCCAGGGCTGTGACGTCCGGGTGAGGGGAGGTGGGATCGTAGGCGCGGGCGAGGATGAGCATCGAACCCAGATCCGCTGCGTCGAGCACGGTTCCCGGTCCCTCGCCGAGGAGGCGGTGGGCGACGAGCGCAGCCTCCCACGAGTCCGGGGCCGAGTCCGCTCGGGTCCACGTGCCGATGCCGACGCGGGAGTGACCGTCCCACGCGTGATCAGCTGCTGCGACTCCGCCGGGGCGCACCTCGAGGGTCGTGTGGAGGACGCCGAGCGGAGTCGGGACCGGGGCGGTCTTCGTCCAGCGCGCTCCCGGGTCGTCGTCGCTGAGGATGACCCGCACCGAGGCGCCGAGATCGATCCCGAGCCGCACGAGCGCCGTCCGCCTCTCGGCCACCGCCCGTTCGGCGTCGACGACCACTTCGATCTCCCGCGTCGCGGAGTGCTGGGACGCCAGTCCCTCGACGGCCACGCCGAGGCGATCGGTGATCATCGCATCGTTGGCGTGCGGGCTGCCCTCGCGGACCAGCCACACCGCACCGGAGCGGAAGGCGACGACGGATCCGCGGGGACGGTCGGCCGCCTCGGCGAGGCGCCTGCCGGCGGGATCGTACGCGGTCACCCTGCCGTCCACCTCGGCGACCGCCGGACAGCCGGCGAGCGCCGCAGCGGCACGCAGCAGGCTCCCGAGCCCCGCCCCACGGGAGGTCAGGGCGTCGAAGTACCCGACGACCTTGAGCGTTTCGCTCGCCTCCGGGTCGAGGGCGGTGAGTTTTCCGAGGAGATCGCGCATATCAGCTCCGCTGTCCGATGACCCCTTGGTAGGGCGCGCACCGCTGGGACCTCAACGGTCTCCGATCGTCCTCGCCACCCAGGAATCCCGTGCGGCAAGCGACGCCTGACTCACCGCGGCATGCGGGGCGAGCATCTCGAAACCGTGGAACCCGCCGGCCCACACGTGGAGTTCGGCATCGACGCCCGCCTCCCACAGCCCCAGCGCATAGGCGACGTCCTCATCACGGAAGACCTCCGCGCTGCCGCAGTCGATGTACGTCGGCGGCAGGCCCGACAGGTCCGTCGCCCGCGCGGGTGCGGCATAGATCGAGACGTCCTCGGTGCCGACCCGATCGCCGAGGAGGCTCGACCAGCCGTAGCGGTTGCTGTCCCTCGTCCACGTCGTCCGCTCCGTGACCTGCGCCGCCGACGCTGTGGCGTCACGGTCGTCGATCATCGGGCAGATGAGCACCTGCCCGGCCAGCCGCGGCCCCGATCGATCGCGGGCCAGCAGCGCGGTGCCCGCGGCGATGCCGCCGCCCGCGCTCGCGCCGACGATGATCATGCGGTCGGGATCGACGCCGAGGTCAGCGGCGTGCTCGGCCATCCACACGAGACCCGCATACGAGTCCTCGACGGGGTAGGGGTCGGGATGCTCAGGGGCGAGCCGGTAGTCGACGGTGAGGACGACGGCATCGTGCTCGACGATCCACGGCAGAGTCTGCTGCACGCCGAGGAGGCGGTGGCCGGTGACCATCCCGCCGCCGTGGACGTGGTAGATCCCCGGACCGGTGCCGGTGTGGTCGGCACGGGAGAAGATCGTCCCGGCGAGCTCGGCGCCATCGGCGACGGGGATGACGACGTCGCGGCTGATGACGCCGAGGGCCGCAAGGTCTTCGGGGTCGAGGCCGGGCAGCTGTGCCCCGTCCGCATCGCGCATCGCGGCGGCGGTCTCGGCATTCATCGTCCCCGCGGGCAGGGATTCGAGCATCACCTCGAGTGCCGCATCGAGTTCGGGGTCGTGAGGTGGTCGGGTCACGGTCATGGTTCCTCCTCGCTGAGTGAGTGGTCGGTTCCATCCTCACCGCGGCAGGGAGCGGGCCGGAACCGCCGGATGCGGCAGATCAGGCAGGCCCTCCCCGCCGATCGCGCGGTTCCCGCGCTGGGCGCGCGGCTCCCCCGCCGCTTGCGCAGTCACTCTCACCCCCGGCGGCAGAGCCTCACATCTGCCCGGTCGTCTGGAACCTCTCGTGCCACGACAGCGCCTCGGCGAGCAGGTGCGGGGTGTGCCGACCGTGCGGGTTCGCAGCGATCGCCCGGTCGAGGTAGTCGGTGAGTCGGTCGCGGAAGTCCGGGTGGGCGCAGTCGGCGATGATCCGGCGGGCCCGGGCCACGGGTGAGAGTCCGCGCAGGTCGGCCAGTCCCTGCTCGGTGACGAGGACCTGGGTGTCGTGCTCGGTGTGGTCGATGTGGCTGGCGAAGGGCACGATCGAGGAGATCGCACCGCCCTTGGCCAGCGAGTTCGAGACGAAGAAGTTGAGGTAGGCGTTGCGGGCGAAGTCCCCGGACCCGCCGATGCCGTTGATGATCGAGGACCCCATGACATGGGTCGAGTTGACGTTGCCGTAGATGTCGGCCTCGACCATCCCGTTGATCGCGACGACGCCGAGGCGGCGGACGGCTTCGGGATGGTTCGACATCTCCTGCGTCCGCAGGAGGATCCGCCCCTTGTACGACTCGATGTTCGCGTTGAACTCCTCGGCCCGCTCGGCCGAGAGCGAGAACGCCGTCGCCGACACCGAGGTGAGCTTGCCCGAGTCGATGAGGTCGAGCATGCCGTCCTGGATCACCTCGGTGTAGGCGCGCAGTCCCTCGAACTCGCTGTCGGCGAGGTTGGCCATGACCGCATTGGCGACGTTGCCGACGCCCGACTGCAGCGGCAGCAGGGACGGCGGGAGCCGATCGGCGCGGATCTCGTGACGGAGGAAGTCGACGAGGTGGGCGGCGATCGCCTGCGAATCCGCATCGGCCGGTTTGAACGGCAGGTTCCGGTCCGGGTGGTTCGTCTCGACGATCGCGACGACCTTCTCCGGGTCGACCCGCAGGTACGGATCGCCGATGCGCTGCATCGACTCGAGGAGCTGGATCGGGAGCCGCTCGGGCGGGCGCCTCGTCCCGTAGTAGACGTCGTGGAAGCCCTCGTACGCCCGCGGATGCCACTCATTGACCTCGAGGATGACTCTGTCGGCGAGGTCGAGCCACGTCTTCGAGTTCCCCACCGAGCTGCCGGGCACCAGCAGGCCGTTGGGCAGGACCGCGGCGACCTCGACGACCGCGACGTCGAGGTTCCCGTAGAAGCCGAACCACGCCTGCTGCGCCGAATGGCTGAGATGCGTGTCGATGTACTCCGTCTGCCCGTCGTTGATCGACTGCCGCATGCGGGGATCGGACTGGAACGGCAGGCGCTTGCTCACCGCTCCCGACTCGGCGAGGACTCCGTCGAGCTCCGGCGCCGTCGAGGCACCCGTCCACAGTTCGACGGCGAAGTCGCGGCCCGCGGCGTGTTCGTCCTTCGCCCTGGCAGCCAGCGCCGGCGGCACGAGCTTCGGGTACCCGGATCCGGTGAAGCCGCTCGTGGCGACCCGGTCGCCGTTCCTGATGTGCGCGGCCGCCTCAGCGGCGGTGACGACTCGGGGACGCAGGGTGGGGCAGGTGATCCTCGACATGTCCCGCAGTCTATCGAGGCGCACTACGGCCGCGGTGAGCGGGTGGCCCGCCGCCTCTCACTCCCGTTCGAGACCGGCGAGGAACTCCGGGGCGTCGAGGGCGATCCGTGCCTCGGCTGCGACTCCGACGGCGAGCATGTCCTCGTCGACGTCGAACCGCTCCGTGTGGTGGCCCCACGAGGTCTCCATCCCGATCTGGAGGTACGTCGCCAGTCCCCCGCGCTCCGTGACCCGCCTCATCATCGCCGTCGCGTCCTCGGAGCCGCCGAGCCCGCCGGTGTCGCGGATCTCGGCGACCCCGGGCACACCGGTGAAGGATGCGCGGATGAACGGCAGCAGCTCCGGGCTCGGGGACGCCGTGTCCGCGCGGCCGACGACGGTCACCTCATGGTCGACGCCGTGCATGAGGGCAGCCCCGGCGACGACCTCGGCGGCGCGGTCGACCATGAAGTCGTTGATCTCGCTCGTCTCCCCGCGCGTTTCGACGGCGAGGAGGGCAGCGCGCGGGACGACGTTGCGCCCCTCGCCTGCGGTGAGGGTGCCGACGTTGATCCGGCTCGCGCCCTCCGAATGGCGTGGGATCGCATGGAGGCCCAGGGTCGCCGAGGCGGCCGCCAGCAGCGCGTTCCGCCCCTTCTCCGGGTCGCCTCCGGCATGCGCGCCGACACCGGTGAATCTGACGTCGAACTTCGTCGAGGCGAGGTATCCGTCGACGCCGGTGAGGACGTTGCCCTTGTCGTCGTCGGACTTCAGGTGTGTCGCGACGAAGAGGTCGACGTCATCGAACCACCCGGCCGCGACGATCGAATGCGCACCCCGCACCCCCTCCTCGGCGGGTTGGAAGATGATCTTCACGGTGCCCGTCAGGTCCGCGGCGATGTCGGTGAGCACGCTCGCCAGCCCCAGCCCCATCGCCGCATGCCCGTCGTGCCCGCAGCCGTGCATGGCGCCGTCGTTGATCGAGGCGAAGCCCTCGGCGAACGGCCGGTGGCTGTCGTCGGCGAGTTCGTTGAGGTCGTTGGCGTCGATGTCGAAGCGGAAGCACACGACCGGCCCGGGCCGTCCCGTCTCGAGGACGCCGAGGACCCCGGTGAAGCCCTCGCCCATCGCCTCGACGAGTTCCGGATCCGCTCCCTGGTCGACGGCCCGTGCACGGGCAGCGGCGAGGACCTCGGCATCGGGCACCCCGAGGCGGGCGGAGGCCTCGTGGAGTTCGGGACCGTAGATCGTCGCCCAGCCGAGGTCCCGGAGTGCTCCGATGACCGCCGAGGTGGTCCGGAACTCCGTCCACGCCGTCTCCGCATGCCGGTGGAAGTCCCGGCGCCAGCGGGTGAGATTCGACCGCAGCTGCGCGGAGAGCGTCGGGGCGGGTGTCATCAGGCCGGTCTCCTTCGGGTCAGGGCTGTCTGCTGTGGGCTGCTGGGTTGGGTCCGTGGACAGCGGACGTCAGTGCATACTGTGGGCGCGTATGAGCTCGGCGGCTCGGTCGTGGTCGCGGGCTTCGATCGCCGCGACGATGTCGACATGCAATTGCAACCGCTCGTCGATGTAGTCCGACAGCGGCACGTGCGGGCCGGGCAGCACATTGACCGTGTGATCGTCCATGATCCCCATGATGTTGAGGTAGACCTGGCGCAGCAGCTGGTTCGGCGTGATCTCGGCGATGCGCCGGTGCAGGCACCAGTTGGCCTCGAGGAACTGATCGGGGTCACGGGCGGCAACGGCGGCGCGCATGTCCTCGATGAGCGCCCAGAGCTCGCGGATGTCAGTGAGCGATCCATGGTCGACCGCCTCGGCGGCAAGCAGGGGTTCGAGCGAATCCCGCACCTGCATGGCATCCTCGACCGTCGTCGAGTCCGCATCGAGCGCGAGCAGCGAGCTGCCGAGCTTCGCCATCGGCGTCGGTGAGGCCGCGAACAGTCCGCCGCCGGGCCCCGGACGCAGGGTGATGACGCCGCGCGCCTGGAGCAGGCGCAGCGCCTCGTTGAAGGTGCCCTTCGAGACCCCGCACTCGGCTTGGATCGCGCCCTTGGTCCCCAACCGCTGTCCCGGGTCGAGCCCTTCGGCGAGGGCGGCGACGATGTCGACGGCACGATCGACCGACGAGGATGCTCCCCGCGACGTCGTGGCCATGTCATCCTCCCCTTCACCGGTGTGCGCCTGCCAGTCCCGAGGGTACCCGACCGTGGTGGTTGACATCATGACGATCCGCGCGGCATTCTGGTTCCCAACAATTCATCATGATTAATTATGCTGAATTGGTCGACGGTCCTCGCCCGCCTCGGCGATCAGACGATCATGATCGACATTCTCGTCCGAAGGAGAACGACGAATGAGCACACCAACCACGCCTCCCGTCCGCACCGACGTCCTCGTCGTCGGCGCCGGCCCCACCGGCCTGACACTCTCAGCGATCCTCGCCCGCGACGGCGTCGACGCGATGACGATCACTCGCTACCCCACGACGGCACACTCGCCGCGGGCCCACATCACGAACCAGCGCACGATGGAGGTCTTCCGCGACCTCGGATTCGAAGACGCCATCATCGCCGCGGCGACGCCGAATCCCTACATGCGCAACAACGTGTGGGCGACGAGCTTCGCCGGGCAGGAGATCGCGCGGCTCGAGACGTGGGGCACCGGCACCGCGCGCTCCGGCGACTACGAGGTCGCCAGCCCCAGCGCGATGTGCAACATCCCCCAGCACATCCTCGAACCCGTCATCGCCGAGGCGGCTCGCGACTTCGGTGCCGACATCCGCTTCTCCACGGAGCTCGTCTCCGCCGTCGAGACCCCTGACGGCGTCGAGGCGACGGTGCGCAACCGGGACACCGGGGAGGAGTCGACGATCCTGGCGACGTACATCGTCGGCGCCGACGGCGGCCGGTCGACCGTGGCCGAGGAGTTCGGGTTCACCTTCAGCGGCGAGTCCAACCTCGGGGCGGCCCTCAACGTCTGGCTCGAGGCCGATCTGACGAAGTACTGCGACTACCGCCCCGGCACCCTCTACTGGATGGCACAGCCGGGCAATGACTACTGGGTGGGGTCGGGGACGTGGATCTGCGTCAAGCCGTTCACCGAATGGGTGCTGCTGGCGATGTACGACCCGGCCGAGGGCGAACCGGACACCGACACCGAGGCGCTCGTCGCCCGGGCACAGGCGACGATCGGGGACCCTGACGTCGAGGTGAGGATCAAGCAGGTGTCGAAGTGGCAGATCAACCACGTCGTCGCCGACGCCTACCGGCGCGGGCCGGCGTTCCTCGCCGGTGACGCCGCGCACCGGCATCCGCCGGCCAACGGGTTGGGCACGAACACCTCGATCCAGGACGCCTTCAACCTCGGCTGGAAGCTCTGCGCCGTCCTCAAGGGCGAAGCCCCTGACGCGCTCCTCGACACGTACAGCCAGGAGCGGCAGCCGGTGGGCAGGCGCGTCGTCGACCGGGCGATGAAGAGCGTCGTCGACATGGGTCCGATCTCCAAGGCGCTCGGCTTCGCGCCCGGGCAGTCGGCCGAGGACGGCTGGGCGAGTCTCGACTCGCTCTTCAATGATCCGGACCGCCGTCGAGAGCTCATCGAGGCGATCGAGCTGCAGAACTACCAGTTCAACGCCCACGGCATCGAGCTCGGTCAGCTCTACGAGTCCGACGCCATCGTCCCGGCGGCAGAACCGGCGGCAGGTCCTGACGTCGACGTCGATCTCGACCATGTGCCGTCGACGCGACCGGGTGCCCCGCTGCCCCACGCCTGGGTCGACCATGACCGTCAGCGGCTGTCCACCCTCGATCTCGTCGGGCGCACCGGATGGACGCTCATCACCGGCCAGGCCGATGAGGGCTGGGCTGAGGCCGCGGCGGCGGTCTCCCGCGACCTCGGCGTCGAAGTGAGGACGGCGCAGGTGAGCATGGGCGGGGACTTCAACGATGTCCTGCATCGGTGGATCGAGATCAGCGATGTCGACGATTCGGGAGCGCTGCTCGTCCGGCCCGACCGGATCATCGCGTGGAACGCTCCCACCCGGCCATCGGACCCGGAAGCCGCGCTGCGGACGGCGATGGCGACGGCGCTGGGGCGGGGGTCGTCGGAGTCGGGTTCGGAGGAACACCGCACCGCCGGTCAGGAGTCCCTCGCCGAGGCGGGGGCCTGACCTCTGCGGACCGCGGCGGGACTCGGGTTGGTCCGCCGCCTCGGTGGGGTCCGCCTCCTCGGTGCGGAACGAGGGATGCGTGCGGGAATCTGACGAAGCGTCATGACGCAGCAGCGCCCCGATCCGAGTGCGGATCGGGGCGCCGTGCGGCGGAGGTCGGCGCGCTAGGCGAAGATGCTCACGCCTCCGGGGCCGACGAGGAGGCCGACGACGATGAGGATGACTCCCCAGAGGATCTGCTTGCGGAAGATCGCGAAGATGCCGGAGATGACGAGGATCGCGGCGATGATCCAGAGGATGGTGGCGAGCATGATGTGTCCTTTCCTAGGTGTGGAGCATGGGGTTGGGGTTTGCTGTGGTCTCAGTGCCTCGGTGAAGCTCAGTGCCTCGGCGTCCCGGTGCGCGAGTCAGGGCCGTCGGTGAGATCCGTGCGAGGGTCGACGCGGTTGCGGTCGCCGCCTCCGCGGTTGCGGGAGAGACGGTACTGGTCGGGGTCGACTCCGTTCGGGTTTCCGCGGCGCTGGTCGGCTCCATCGACTCCCCTGCCGTCAGTGGTGTCGACCCCCGCCTCGTCGGTGGTGTCGAACGTCCGCTGTTCCGTGACCTCGTAGCCGACGCCATCGGCACCGTCGTAGGCACGGGTGTCGGATTCGGCATAACCGCGTCCGTCGGCCGTGTCGAAGGCGCGGCGTTCCGTGGTCTCGTAGCCGACACCATCGGCACCCTCGTAGGCACGGGTGTCGGATTCGGCGTATCCGCGTCCGTCGGCGGTGTCGAATGTCCGCTGCTCGGTACCGGCGTAGCCGCGGCCGTCGGCGGTTTCAAACGTCCGCTGTTCGGTGCCGGCGTAACCGCGGCCGTCCGCGGTCTCGAACCCACGGACGTCTGACGATTCCGAGGCGACGCCATCGGCGGTGTCATAGGTGCGGCTCTCGGACGCCGCATAACCGGTTCCCGCTGCCGCAGCGTAGCCGCTGTCACGATCGCGGCCGTCACGATCGCGGCCGTCGCGGCCGTCGCGATCCGTGCGGTCCCACTCCCCATCGCGGCGAGAATCGACGTCCCCATCGCGGCGACGATCGGCGTCGCCATCGGCGCGGCGATCAGCGTCGGTGTTCGTGTCCGGATCGAGCTCATCGGCACGCTGGAGGAAGCGCTCCTGCTCGAGCCGGGACTTCTCAGCCGAGTCCTCGAGTTGGTTGGCCGCGGTGTCGTATTCGTCGGCACGAGCTGCGGCCTTGAGGGATTCGACTTCCGCCTGGCGGGCAGCCTCGGCCTTCGCGTCGGCTTCGGCCTGGGCGTCGCGGGCACGTGCTCGTGCCGCCTCTGCCTCCGTTTCGTAGGCCGCCGTCGTCGGAGCGGCAGCGGCGACCTCCTCGCGGATCTGGGCGGCCTGCTGGCGGCGCTCTTCCATCTTCTTGGCCCGGGCTCGCCGAGCGAGCGCGACGATGACGATGATGGCGATGATGACGACGACGGCTGCGACGACGATCCAGATGATGGTGGTGCCGTTCATGTCTCTATTCCCTTTCAGCCCGCTCGATCGACATCGATCGAGGTGAGGTAAACACCAGCGTGGTCTCATCGTGGCACGGATGCCGTTTGCCAGCAAGCATTATTGCGCATATGTCTTGCCGAATGACACAAGTTCGTCACAAGCTGGACGACGGGCCCGAGTCGGCTGTACTTCGCTCCCCTGCTGGGCAACAGTGGAGGGATGGACCAGTCACCCCGCAGTCCCCTCGCCATCAGCGAACTGGCCGCCGAGCACGGCCTCGCGCTCGTTCCCGAGTCGGTCTCCATCGATGAGATCGGCCTGGACTTCCGTGTCGCCTTCGCCGAGGCAGCCGACGGTTCAGCGTGGGTGCTGCGCATTCCGCGCCGCCCGGATGTCACCGAGCGTGCCGACATCGAGGGACGGTTCCTTGGCAGCGTCGCCCGGCACCTGAGCGTCGACGTCCCCGACTGGCAGATCCACACCGACCGCCTCATCGCCTATCCTCTGCTGCCGGGCAGTCCTGGCCTCACCCTCGACGACGATGCGCAGCCTCGGTGGCATTTCGATGTCGAAGCGCTCGACTATGCGCACTCGCTCGGTGATGTCCTCGCGGAACTCCATGCTGTCGATCCGGCGGTGGTGCGCGATTCGGGGATTCCCGTCCTCTCCCCCGCCGAGGTGAGGCAGCAGAAGCGCGAGGACATCGCTGCCGTGGTCAGGGAGTTCGAGGTCGCAGAGGATCTGCGGGAGCGCTGGGCGGCGTGGCTCGACGACGATCGGTACTGGCCGACGTGGTCGACGGTGACGCACGGGGAGATCTACCCTGCGCATCAGCTCATGGAGGGAACCCGCATCGTCGGCCTGCTCGACTGGACGACGGCGGCGGTCGGCGATCCTGCGCGGGATTTCATGTTCCACCAGATGAGCGCGTCTCCCGAGGCGTTCGACAGGACGGTCGCGCGCTATGTCGAGCACGGCGGGAGGGTGTGGCCCAAACTCGCCGAGCACTGTGCGGAGATGTTCTCGACCGCGGCGGTCGACCTGGGGCTCTATGCCCTCGACACCGGCGACGTCGACCACCTCGAGGCCGCACGCGAACAGCTCAATCCCGTCGCGGGGTGAGGGTAGGCGGAGTCAGGACCGAGTCGGACTCAGAGCCTCGACTCGCTCGGGAGCCAGATCCATCCTTCCCGACTGACGCGGTCCTGCAGTTGCACGGGCGGCGGAGTGGCCTCGCCTCGTGCAACGGCGCGCGCCAGCAGAGCCGAGACGACTGCGTCCAAAGCGTTATCGTCATCGGTGCAGAGGGCTTCGCTCCCATTCCAGTCGATGCCATCGAAGATCCGTGAGAGTGCCTCCACAAGTGACACCCGCTCGGCGGAGCGGTCACGGCCCTTGTATCCACTGCTCGGCAATGACCAGCAGTGCAGTGCTGCGCCGGGATACACCTCGCAGATTCGGCCAGAACCATCCCGAGACACGTCGACCCCGTCCGCTCTGAGTCGCGCGTCGATGCCTGCCCACCGCAACGCAGGGTAAGCGATGCGATCGGTGGAAACGCTGAGCGGAACTTTCCCCGTGCGCTCGCGGACAGCCAGGTCCGTTGCTCGCATCGCCATGGTGCGTCGCCAATCAGGTCCCGTTGTCTGCGGCGCTCTGAGTGTGCGGTGGGCATGGTCGCTGACCAGTTGAACAAAGGGATCAGGCCACCCCAAGGGAACATCGAGACCGACCTTCTCCGTCGACACGATCACATCGACCACGGCATCATCGTCGATTCCCACCTCAAGGTCGTCGATGACGAGGCCGTTGTCGTCACTGATGATGGCGAGAGCGGTGCGTTTGGGATCGGCCGCCAGATCGACTCCGCCATACTTCATGGTGTCAGGCTAGCAAGCGACTGCGGCAGGCTCCGGCTCCCCGATAGCCTGGTGGCATGGGTGATTTCATCAAGCAGCGTTACGGTGCCCCACGGGGATTCTTCGCGGCTGAGGCGGCCGGGCTCGAATGGCTTGCCGCACCGGGAGTCGTGCCCGTCGTCGGCGTTCGCGGGGTCGACGAGGACTCCCTGCGACTTACCCGGCTTGAGACGATCAGCCCGAATGCCGGTGATGCAGCCGAGTTCGGTCGCAGGCTCGCGCGACTGCACGACTCGGGCGCTGCGGCATTCGGATGGGCACCAGCCGGCACGGCGTGGTTCGGTCCTCTCGATTCGCCCTTCGAGGTGCCCGTGTCCGCTGACTCGTCCTTCTCCGACTTCTGGGTGCGCACTCGTCTGGCGCCCACGGCCTCGACCATCGCCGGAGAGCTGACGGCCGAGGAGAACTCAGCGATCACCTCGGCGATCGAGGCCATCGAGTCCGGAGCCTTCGACGGAATCTCCGGCACCGGCACCGAGCCGCCGTCGCGCGTGCACGGCGACCTGTGGTCAGGCAATCTCATGTGGACTCCCGACGGCGGCACACTCATCGATCCTGCCGCGCACGGCGGCCACCGTCTCGAGGACCTTGCCCTCCTCGCGCTCTTCGGCACACCGTACCTCGAGGAGATCTTCTCCGGCTACGAGGCCGAGCACCCGCTGCCCCGCGGATGGCGCGGCGACCTGCCGGCGCATTCGCTCTTCGCCCTGCTTGCCCACGTCCGCCTGTTCGGCAGGGGTTTCCTCGGACAGACGCTCGCAGCCGCGCGGGCCGTCGTCGCACGCAGAGACGAACTCGACGGCTGAGCATCGGCGGCCCATCACTCTCCACACCGGCTCGAGCAGCCGGCACCGGTCCGGCCCGAGGACCGGACCGGACCGGTGCCGGCTGGGGAGCGGTCACCTCGGCGAGGGCATCACTTCAGGGAGATCTCCACGGGATCGGAGAAGATTCCGCCTGCGAACGTGAGCCGGTCGGGGCTGACGTCCTTGGGCACATCGAAGACGAGGACGCCTTCAGCGGTGTTGCCGGGGTTGATCTCCTCGAGGAAGAGAATCGAGTCCTCATCGGCGTAGAGCCCGGCCTCCGAATCGGAGGAGTACGCGTTGCCCTTGTCATCGCCGAGCTTGATGTTGTCCTCGTAGAAGAACGCCGGCTCTGACGTCGTGTTCTTCACGGAAACCGACACCTTGACGAACTGCCCCTGAGCCTTCGTGTTGAGGTATTCGCTGCCGACCGTCGAGACGCCGTCCTCGACCTTGTCGACGGTGATCTCCCACCCGTCGGCGGCGACGGCGTCACCCATGCCGTACTCGGCGGGCGCGGCGGCTTTGTCCTCGGCGGGCTGGCCTTCCGTGCCGTTCTCCTCGGCGGGCTGCTCCTCGGCGTTGTTCTCCTCGGCGGAGCCCGCCTCGCTGCCTTCCTGCGACGTCGTCGACCCGGTGTCCTCGGTGGTGTCGCCGCCTCCGCCGTTGATGGCGTTGATGAGCATGATGACGACGACGATGACGATGAGCCAGAACCACCAGCGCTTGAGGAGCGGCTTCTTCTGCTTCGCGGGCTTCTGGCCGTTCGGCGGCCCGGGCTGTCCGAACGCCGGGGCGTAAGCAGGCTGGCCGTGGGGCGCCGACTGCTGGGGTCCGGTGCCCGCGGGAGCGTAGCCGCCCTGGACGTTCGGGTACGGAGAGACATACTGCGGCTGCATCGGCTGCCCCGCCTGCGGATGCCCCTGGTGGGATGGCTGGCCGGGCTGCTGGGGACGCGGCTGCTGGGGTCCGGGCTGCTGAGGGTTCTGCGGGTTCGACATGGCGCTCCTTGATCGGCTGAGGTGGCCTGGACCGGTGTCGTTCGACACCGGAGGCTCAGTGGGAGCTTCGCCGCCCGAGGCGACCGGCGAAGCGGGTGATTGTGACCCACCCAGCTTCGATCAGCACCGAACCGGCCGCGTCCGCCCATCGGCTCGATCGGGTTAGCCGATCGGTGGAGGCCGCGCGACCCGATCGGTGGACTACGCGTGTCAGACCGTCCCGTTACGATTCTTCTGTGTCAGGTCATCCACTCCCGCCGCAGCGCGGGCCACAGCCGCCTCAGCGCGACGGGCAGCCGACTGCCGGCGGGTCGCAGCCGCCGCAGCACGGTGCCCTCCCGCCTGAGCGCGGTGCCCTCCCGCCCCAGCGCGGACGGTCGCCGCACCCCGGTCCGATGTCGGCCGGCCACGGGTCGACCCCGACGCCGCATCCGGAGGCGCCGAGGCGTCCCGGCCTCAGCGTCCCACCGCGGCCGGGCCAGCAGCCGAGCATGCCGCCGGCGCACACACCCGAGACCGGGCCGGCATTCACCCCGCCCCAACGGACACGCATGCCCCGCTGGCTGTCGGTAACCCTGAGCATCCTCGTCAGCATCGTGCTCTTCGCCATCGGCTATCTGCAGTCGGTGATGGCGCTCGTCGCGAACACGTGGGCGTTCGAGGCCGGCGTGGTCAGTGTCATCGGCGTGCTCGTCGTCCTCTTCCTGCTCCCCCTGTGGGGCACGGTGTTCGTGCGCCGGAAATGGCCGTGGGTGCCGTTCGCCGTCGGGCTCGGACTGGCTTTGGCCTGGGGCGACTGCCTGCTCATGCTCATCGGCATGTTCCACCTCATCATCCGCGGCACCCGCCGCTCGGCAGCGACCGCTGCGATCGTCGGATCCGGCGTGACTGTCCTCGCGATCGTGCGCATGTGCCTGCTGCCGACCGCGCTCAACCCGTTCAGCTTCCTCTTCATCACCTCCGGCTCCACCCCCGGCAATGTCACGACGCCTGCTCCGCCGCGCGATCTGGGACTGGCCGTCGACGGGGTGACGATCGCCATCGGTCTGCTCGCTCTCGGCATCAGCCTCGGGGTCGGCTTCCTCCTCCGCCGCACCCGGCGGATGAAGTCCGTTGAGGCGTTCGCCTCGCACGAGGCGCAGCGCAATGAAGCGCTGAGCGCCGAGCTCGCCCGGCAGTCCGAGCGTGAGCTGCTCGCCCGCGAGCTCCACGACACGCTCTCCCATCGGCTCTCGGTGATCTCCCTGCACAGTGGTGCCCTCGAGGTCGGCGGGAAGGGCGATTCGGATGTCGCCTCGACCGCCTCGGCGCTGCGTCAGGAGGCCCACGCCTCTCTCGAAGACCTGCGTCATCTGGTCGGCGGGGTGCGGGAGGGAACGCTGACGGGCACCGGTCCGAAGAAGGAGCAGTCCACTCCCCCGAGCCTGGCGTCCATGCAGTCGATTCCGCAGCTCATCGCCTCCGTGCAGGCGACTGGAACCGTCATTCGGCCCTCGATCATCATCCAGGACGTCGAGGCGGCGTCGACGGTCTTCGACCGGGCGGTCTATCGGATCGTCCAGGAGTCCCTGACGAACGCGATCAAGCATGCCCCGGGCGCTCCTGTCACCGTCGACGTCGGTGTGTCGGCCGACAGCGGGGCCCGAATCGTCATCGCCAATCCCGCCCCGCAGGCCGGTCGGCCGGGTGAGCCCCGTGATGCCCGCGCCGAGGTGATTCCGCCCCGACCGTCGACCCTGCCGTTCACGCCCGGTGATCCCTCGCCGGCGGTGGGCCGGCACGGCCTGTCCTCAACGGGCTCGGGGGCCGGGCTCGAAGGGATTCGGGAGCGGGCGGCGATGCTCGACGGCACCGCGGACATCGGCGTCCGGGACGGCCAGTTCGTCGTCGACGTGTCGCTGCCGCCGTTCCCCCGCCGGGGGTGAGTCCGGGTCGACCGGAGGCCCTGCGGCACCGGACTCGCGGTGTCGTGGGCCTCCGGTAGTGTTGCGCTCATGACCGAGACCGCCGCACCCATCCGCGTCATCGTCGTCGACGACGATCAGATGGTCGTCACCGGGATCAGGGGAATCCTCGACGCGGCCCCGGACATCGACGTCGTCGGATCGGCCCACAGCGGAGAAGAAGCGCTGGAGAAGGTTGCGCTCCACTTCCCCGATCTCGTCCTCATGGACATCCGCATGCCCGGCATCGGCGGCATCGAGGCCATGGAGCGCCTCACAAACGGCGTGCGTCCGCCGAAGGTCGTGGCGCTGACGAGCTTCGACACCGACGACTATCTCTTCCGTGCCCTCGATGCCGGCGCCGTCGGGTACATCCTCAAGGACATCGGTCCCACTGCCCTCGCCGAGGCGATCCGCCGTATCCATGACGGAGAGTCCTTCCTCTCCCCGCAGGCGACGAAGCGGATGATCAAGAAGGTCACGGCGAATCCCGACCAGCGCAGCCAGCGCGCGGCCGAGGAGCAGCTCGCCGCCCTCACCGAACGAGAGCTTCAGATCGCCGTGCTCGTCGCCGATGGATTGTCGAACCAGGAGATCGCCGAGGCGACGTTCATGAGTCCGGCGACGGTGAAGACCCATCTCAACCGGATCAACATCAAACTCGACACGAACAACCGCGTGCGCATCGCCGTGCTCGTCGAGCGGGCCCGGGTGACACGGCCCATGCCGCCCCACCTCGGCGACCGGCCGCACTGACCGACCAACGAGGCGGCCGCCCGGCACGGACGGCCGCCTCGGCGAGGTCAGCGGCGGCGCCACACTCCGGTCGCCTGCTCCTCTTCGTTGCCCACGGACAGGTCGATGCCGCGGCGGTCGCGGACGACGGAGACGGCGAGCAGCGAGATCGCCGCCATGATGACGAGGTAGAGCGAGACCGAAGCCGTCGTTCCGGTCGCCTGCAGCAGCGCCTGCGCGATCGTCGGAGCGAAGGCCCCGCCGAGCACGGCGCCGAGCGCATAGGAGATCGCCACGCCGCTGAAGCGGATCGAGGCGGGGAAGAGCTCGACGTAGAGCGCGGCCTGCGGACCGTAGGAGAGGCCGAGCCCGATGGAGAACACCCCGAGGGCGAGGTAGAGCAGGCCGAGGTTGCCGGTGTCGATGAGCCAGAACAGCGGGAACGCCGTGACGATGAGGACGATGAACCCGATGACATACGTGCGCACGCGCCCGATCCGATCGGCCAGGACGCCGGAGACTGCGGTGGAGATGAGCCAGACGAACGACCCGAAGGTGATCGCCAGCAGCACCTGAGTCGGTGCGAAGCCGACGGGATCGGTCGCGTACTTCGTGACGAATCCGCCAGTGGTCATGTAGCCGCTGGCATTGTTGCCGGCGAAGATCAGGGCGGCGACGATGACGAGCAGCCAGTGCTTGCGGAACAGGTCGATGATCGGCGCCTTGCGCTTGGCCGCTTCGACCTGGATCTCCTTGAACACGGGAGTGTCCTCGACCGAGCGGCGCACCCAGTAGCCGATGCCGATGAGCACGACGGACAGCAGGAACGGAATCCTCCAGCCCCATTCCATGAACGCGTCACCGGGCGAGATGACACCGGTCATGATCGCGATGACGCCCGAGGACAGCAGCATGCCCAGCGGCACCCCGAGCTGCGGGTAGCATCCGGCCCGTCCCCGCTTGTCGGCGTCGGCGTGTTCGACGGCCAGCAGCGCCGCCCCGCCCCATTCGCCGCCGGCGGACAGACCCTGGATGATGCGCAGGAGGATGAGGAGGATCGGTGCGGTCACGCCGATCGTCTCGTACGTGGGGATGAGTCCGATGAGCGCGGTCGCCACACCCATCGTCACGAGCGTGACGACGAGGATGAAGCGGCGCCCCAGCTTGTCGCCGAAGTGCCCGGAGAGGAACGCCCCGAGCGGGCGGAAGAGGAAGGAGATGCCGATCGTCGCGAAGGCGAGCATCTGTCCGATCGCCTCCCCGGCGGGGGCGAAGTAGAGCTGGGCGAAGACGAGCGCGGCCGCCGTCGAGTACGTGAAGTAGTCGTACCACTCGATCGTCGTGCCGATGACCGCGGCGAACGCGACCTTCCGCTGGTTTCGCTTCTGGGCAGGGGTGGTGAGTGCAGGTGTCGCAGTCATGTGAACGTCCTTGTTCAGGTGAGGGTCGGGGAATGCCCGCCCCTGGTGCGGGGGCGGGCTCGCAGCGGGGCTGGGCTGTGCGGCAGATCAGGCCGGGGAGAGTTCTGTCGTGAGGTTCGTCAGCACTCCTTCCGCCCATTCGCAGGCCGCCTCGGCCGCCGGCACGGTGCCGCCGGCATCGTGGCGTCCGTACTCGCCGACCCGGACCGCGCCCGTGGCCTCGAGGGCTTCGGTGAGGCGTTCGCTGCCCCGCGAATACGTCTTCGTGTAGCTGGCATCGCCCATCCCGAAGACCGCGAAGCGCATCCCGGCGCAGTCAACGTCGTCATCGTGGAGGCGGGCGAAGAAGTCCGCCGCCGAGCTCGGGACGTCTCCGTCGCCGTAGGTCGAGCACACGATGAGGTGGAACCGTGTGGGGTCGAGTTCAGTCGGATCGACCGCGGCGAGATCGGAGATGACGAGGTCGTCGCGTTCGCCGAGGAACATTCCGAGCTCCTCGGCGACGAGTTCGGCATTGCCCGATTCCGTTCCGAAGAGGATCGTCAGCGGCACATCGGGGGCCAGATCACTGCTCGTACTCGCCGAGGCGACCGTCAGCTGCGCGTCGAGGCTGGCGTCCCGGGCCGCCTCGAGCAACTCGTGTCGCGCGGTGATCTTCGACCGACACCGTCCGAGGCCGGCGCCGAGGCGCTCGCGCAGGTCGATGCGACGCCATCCGTCGAAGTCGGTGGCCCCGTCCCGGGGGTCGAGGCCGGTGGCGCCGACGGTGATCGTCCCGGCGTCGACCTCGGCGGAGATGAGCGCGGCGAGGGCCTTCGCCTCGGTGCGCTGGTCGGGGATCGTCCCCCGACCGTTGCCCTTGAGCCAGCCGATCGCGAAGAGCCGGTCATCGATCCTGCCGTCACCGGGGATCGGGGAGACCGGACAGATCCCGAGCTGCCCGATCGTCGGGATGTCACGGACGAATCCGATCGCCGAGATCACCGAGTCGACGTCGAGGCGGACGGCGGACCCGGAGATATCGACGTCGATGCCGGCCACGGCAGTGTCTCCGGTGATCGCCTGCGGGGTCGCACCGAACCACCAGTGGACCTCGATCGCCGCCGGGCCGCCGTTGGCGGCGCCGAGATCGCGGAGGGCGTCGAGCTTCGCATCCTTGCCCGGTGCCGTGGAGTCGAGATCGACGCCGTGGAGGACATGGCGGAGGCCGGGGGTCCGGGCGAGTTCGCGGATCATCACGGGATCGAACTTCGCCGCCGTCGCGCCCGAGCGGCCGATGACATCGATGCGGGAGACATCGTTGCGCAGCCGGGAATGGATGCGGTCGTCGATGTCGCTGCCCTCGAGTGCTGAGGACTCGCAGGTGAGCAGGCGGATGATGTCGACGGCGACGTTGCCCTGACCGACGACGGCGATCCGCGCCCCGAGCCGTGGGAGGACCTCGTCAGCGAACTCCTCGTCGGGATGCCCGTTGAGCAGGCGCGTGATCCGGCCGGCCCCGTAGACGCCGTCGAGCTCGGCACCGGGGACCTCGAGTGCCCGATCGTGGGAGAGTCCGCTGGCGAGCACGACGGAGTCGTAGTTCGCCTTGAGTTCGTCGAGGCTGACGTCCCGACCGAGTTCGGTGTTGCCGATGAACCGGGCCCGCGGGTCGGCGAAGAGCTTGTCGAACTGCGTCTCGACGGACTTCGTGCCCTGATGGTCGGCAGCGACCCCGTAGCGGAGGAGGCCGTAGGGCACGGGGAGCCGGTCGTAGACGTCGACCGCGGAGCCGGGCACCCGGCGGAGGATCTCCTTCGCACTGAAGCACCCGGAGGGTCCCGAGCCGACGATCGCGATCCGCGGGCCCGGCCCCTTGTCCTTCTCCGTCGCCGAGGCGGTGGCGCCGGTGTGGGCGGCACCGTAGTCGGGGGTGCGGCTGGCGGAGGTCCACGTGATCGGCAGGGAGAGCATTCCGCGGAACACCCAGCCGCCGATGCGGGTCTCCCGGCTCTCGTCGATGTCGAGTCCTCCCAGGCTGTTGAAGAGCAGGGGCAGCGCCACCTCGGCGATCTCCGACCGGGCCGCCCAGTTGCCCAGGCACACGTGCACGCCCTTGCTGAAGGCGAGGTGCGGCTTGACCTCCCGGTGGATGTTGAAGGTGTGGGCATCGGTCCAGATGCTCTCGTCCCGGTTCGCCGACAGCACGCAGATGCCCAGCTGGGCACCGGCGGGCAGCGGGGTGCCGGCGAGGACGGTGTCGTGGGTGACCTGGCGCGAGTACATGCCGATGGGGGCGATCCACCGAATGGTCTCCTCGAACACCGTCGGCCACAGTGACGGATCGGCCATCGCCGCGGCCCGCTGTTCGGGGTGGGTGAACATCGCGTAGGCGGCGACCCCGAGGGCGTCGCGCGGTTCGTTGAGCCCACCGCCGATGGTCATCTTGATGTTCGCGCGGATCTTCTCGATCGGCATCGTCTCCCCCGGCATCGAGAGCAGACCCGACAGCAGGGAGTCGTCCCGATGCGTGAGATGGTAGTCGAGCATCTCATCGAGCGCGTCATCGACCTCGGTGAAGGAACGTTCGCACTTCGCCCACACCTCAGGATCGTCGGCGTAGTTGCCGACCCCGTCGATGAGGGTCTGCGACCACCGCTGCATATCGGCCTGGTCGACGTTGTAGAGACCGAGCATCCGACGCAGCGTCTCTGCGGCATAGGGGGCAGCGAAGTCCCAGATGAGATCTGCCCCGTCTCCTTTGTCCCTGAGACCGGCGAGGAGGTCTTCGGCGACCTCGCGGTACATCTGCGTCCACACCCGCTTGACGTAGCCGGGTTTGAGGACGGTCTGCCAGGCACGGCGCTCGGGGTAGTGCTCGGGATCGTCGCGGCGGAGCATCGAGTGGCCCATCGCGCGGATCTGCAGCGAGCCCTTCTCGTTGGCGGAGTAAGTCTCCTGGTCGTGTTCGGTCTCACTGACGGCTTCGTAGCTCGTGATGAGGTAGCGGTTGACCGAGGGCACCCAGTGGACTCCGCCTTCGGCCCGCAGACGGTCGTAGATGGGGAACGGATCGGCGTAGAGCTCCGGGATCGTCACCCAATCGGCAACCGGTGCGGCCTCGATTCCGGTCGGCGAACCGGTGTGGATCTGAGAAGTCATCGTCGTCTTCCCCCTCGACTGTGAGCTGTGGTGGTGTTCACAGACCAGTCTGTGGAGAATGAGAACAAAGGAAAAGCGGAATTAATCGCACATCAAATTCAGGAAAAACGGATATGCAGTCTGATCAGCCTCCTCGCTTCAGCCTTCGGCAGCTCTCCTACCTCGTCACGGCAGCGAGGCTGGGAACGATCTCCGCCGCTGCGGCCGAGCTCCATGTGTCCTCCTCGGCGATCTCCGATGCGATCACCGCGCTCGAACATCAGCTCGACGCCCACCTGTGCATCCGGAAGAAGGCCCACGGTCTCGTCCTCACGGCCGCCGGTCGCCAGGTCGCCGCGCGCGCTCAGACACTCCTCGCTGAGGCGAACGAACTCGAACGCGAGCTCACCCCTGTCGACGGCGAGCTCGTCGGTCCCATCACGATCGGGTGCTATCCGACGCTGGCCCCGATGATCCTGCCCGTCCTCCTCGCCGACTTCGGCCAGCAGCATCCTCGGGTGAGTCTCGAGATCGTCGAGACGCCGCAGGACCGGCTGGCGGGAAAGCTCGAGTCGGGAGAGATCGACGTCGCCTTCGTCTACGAGACGCTGATCCCGGGCGCTCCGAAGCGTGCGCGGCTCGTCGCTCTGCCGGCGCACGTCATCCTCTCCCCCGACGATCCGTTCGCCGCGGCGGAGACGGTGCGTCTCGAGGATCTCGTCGACCGGGACATGATCCTGCTCGACTCCCCTCCCTCGAGCCAGCACACGCTGACGATGTTCCACGAGCGCGGCCTGCATCCTCATGTCCGCCACCGGACGACGAGCTACGAGGTCGTGCGCACGCTCGTGGCACGCGGCCTCGGATACGGCGTGCTCGTCCAGCGGCAGAACAACCCGGCCAGCTACGAGGGCTACCCGCTGCTGGTCAAGGAGATCGAACCGGCCGTCGCACCCGTCGCCGTCGAGGTGATCTGGCCCTCCGACATCGCGGTGTCGGCGCACGTGCAGGCCCTCATCGACTTCGCACTCGACGTCGACTGGGGTCGACGGCAGAACGGCGACAGACCTCTGCCTCAGGTGCGCGGAAACGACACCTGAGGCAGAGGTCTGTCGCGGCTGCGACTTCGTCAGATCGCAGTGCGCCGGGTCACCGCCCGGCGGGCCGGAGCGAGACGGTTCGATGCCGCGGCTGACGCCGGGCGGGACGCGACCTCGGCGCCGTGACGACGGTCGTCGGCGGCCTCAGCCTCCCGAGGCTGGTCGCCGAGGTCATTCGCCGGTCGGCTCGTCACCACTGCAATGAGTCCGAGGACCGCACACAGCGCCCAGAATGCGGCGATGAGATACGGCCCGGAGGCGGGAACGAGCATGAGCGCCGAGGCGATCATCGGTGAGAGACCTGCCCCGAGAGCCGATGCGAGCTGGTAGGCGAAGGACGCACCCGAATACCGCACGTCGGCGGTGAACAGCTCGGAGATGTACGCCGCGATCGGCCCGGCGAGCAGCCCTTGGACGAGTCCGTTGCCGAGAAGGATGGCCATCGCGAAGCCGCCGATATTGCCGCTGACGATGAGCATGACGATCGGCAGAGCGCACACGGCGGCGATGAGATGGGCGGCGATGAGTGTGCGCTTGCGCCCGAGCCGGTCGCTGAGGCGCGCGACGATGAGAGTGACGACGAAGGTCGTCAGTGCACCGAGCGCCTTCCAGTTGAGCACTGTCGGCTGGTCCTCGCCCGCTGCCACGGCGACGGAGACGCCCCACACCGTCGTCAGTCCCTGTGTGACATAGAGGGTCATCGCCGCGAGCGTGCCGATGAGCATCTGCTTCTTGTACTTCGCGAACACCGTGACGACCGGCATCTTCCGGCGATCGCTCTCCGCCTCCAGCTTCTGGAAGGCAGGCGTCTCGCTCACCTTGAGGCGGATGACGAGACCGATGACGATGAGCGCGGCCGAGAAGAGGAACGGTATCCTCCAGCCCCACGTGACGAAGCCGCTCCCGGTCAGTGTGGCAGCGAGCGAGAGCGCGAGCGTCGCGAGCATCGCGCCGAACGGTCCGCCGGCGTTGGCGAAGGCAGCGGCGAGTCCCCGCCGGTTCTTCGGGGCATGTTCGAGGGCCATGAGCGCAGCGCCTCCCCACTCCCCTCCGACCGCGAGTCCCTGGATGATCCGCAGGATGAGAAGCAGCGTCGGTGCGATCATGCCGATCGTCGCCGTCGGCGGCATGAGACCGATGAGCACCGTCACCGTGCCCATCATGACCATGGCGACGACGAGGGATTTCTTCCGTCCCACACGATCGCCGAAGTGTCCGAAGATCAGCCCGCCCAATGGCCGCGACAGGTAGCCGACAGCCAGGGTGGTGAACGAGGCGAACAGCGCGAGCCCTGGCCCCAGGTCCGCAAAGTACAGCTGGGCGAACACGATCGACGAGGCCGTCGCGTAGAGGAGGAAGTCGTAGACCTCGATCGCCGAGCCGATGAAGCTCGAGGCGAGGATCCGCTTCATCTCCGGAGTGCGCAGCGAGGTCTGCAGGCCGTCAGCGTCAACAACGTCTTTGTTGTTCTCCATCGCGGTCAGCTCCTGACAGCAGCATCGACGGCCGCACCGACCGTCAGGACATCGAGGTCGTCGGGGACGAGGAACGTCCCGGTGAACTCCTCACGACCGCGCGTCCACACCGCGTCGTCGGCGATGCTCGGCACAAGATGGTGAAGCGCGAGCGTCTTCGCTCCCGCGGCATTGGCCACGCGAATCGCGCCGGCCACGGACGTGTGCGACTTGTAGTGATGATCCCGCACAGCCCGTCCGTTGTCGTCCTGCCGCTGAGCGTACATGCCGTCGACCCATTCGAAGTCGATCGCCTCATGCAGCAGCAGGTCCGTGTCCTGTGCCAAACGGACCAGGTTCGCGGATTCGCAGGTATCGCCGGAGATCGTCACCGACCCGTGCTCGCTGTCGAACCGGAACGCGAAGGCCGGTGCGAGAGGCGGATGGTCGACGAGAGTCGCCGTCACGGTGATGAGGTCGTCCTTGAAGATGACGAAGGGCTCCATCTCCGGGTGCGAGTCAGTGTTCGGGTGGTAGCCGATCCCCTCCGGCACGACGATGTCACGCGGATCGAAGAGAACCTCCGGCGACGGACGCAGGGCATCGAGGACGCGGTCGTTGATATCGGTGGCGTACGCAGCGACGATGCCGGCGAACAGGCCGGAGACGCCGGGGGTCGGATTCGCCGGAGCGACCGGTCGCGGTGGGACGAGCGCCCGCGGGGACACCGGAGGAAGCGCACCGCGCTGACCGGGGCCGACGATCGGCACCGGGTCATCGGCGCGATTGTGCAGCGCCTGCATGCCGAAGACGATGAGCGAAGGAAGATCGATCGTGTGATCCGAATGCATGTGGGTGATGAAGATCCCCCCGAGGTCGTCGAGATCGAGGCCGGCCTGCCGGATCCGGCGGCCCACACCATGGCCGGCGTCGACGAGGTAGAACCTCTCTCCGACGACGATCGCCGTGGCGATGCCGGTCCGGTCCTTCGTGTCTCCGGCGAACCAGCGCGGTCCGCCCGCAGTTCCCAGGGTGACGACTTTCATCATTGAACTGTCCATAGTCCGGTGTTCCCCTCAGCTTCTTCGGTGTGGGTTGACTCATTCAGTCTTTCCCATCAGGATCAAAAGCAAAATCAAAATAAACCCGTGGAAAACATAGGTGTTTTCAATGAAGGACATCACGCTCAGGCAGATCGAATACTTCCTGGCCGTCCTCGATCGAGGTTCGGTGAGCGCTGCCGCCCTCTACAGCAACGTCTCCCAAGCGACGGTGTCGGCGGCGCTCAGTCAGCTCGAGAAGCAGCTGGGGGTCACCCTGCTCTCCCGCGGACCCGCGCGCAAAGCCAGCCCGACAAGCGCGGGACGTGAGTTCGGCTTCCATGCCAGAGCAATCGTCTCCTCGGTCGCCGAGGCGGTCGAATCCGTGGATGAGGACGCCACAGCGCTGCGAGGACCACTGCGAGTCGGGTGCATTCCCCCGGTGGCACCGCGGATGCTGCCCGGAGTGGCAGCCGCGTTCGGACAGCGCCACCCGGACGTCGACGTCGAACTCATCGAGGCGCGCCCGATGTCGATTCAGCGCATGGTCCTCGGCGGTGAGATCGACATCGCCGTGATGTATCGCAAGCAGGTGCAGATCGACGGGCTCCGGCGCCACACCCTCTGCGAGGTGCAGCTGTACGCGCTCTTCGCCCACGATCATCCCTTGGCAGGACGCACCGAGGTCGAGATCGGCGAGTTCATCGACGAGCCTCTCATCCTCCTCGACGCACCCCCGACGGCCGAGATCCTGCTGAGCATGGTCCGCGACATCGGATTGGAACCTCGAGTCCGCTGGCTCATCCCCAACGTCGAGACGATTCGGTCAATGGTGTCGATGGGATTGGGGTATTCGCTCACCTACGCCGTTCCGCACCCCACCGTCCGCGCCTTCCAAGGGCTGTCGCTCGACTATGTGCCGGTGACCGATGCAGGACTGTCGAACACCCTCGTCGGCGTGGCGTTGGCGGAGGCGAGGATGTCGAAGAAGCTCAGCACGGTCCTCAGTGTGCTGAGGGCGGTCGCCGACGAGACCGACCCGGCGAACTGGGACACCCGTCCAGGATGATCCGGCCCAGCAGCCTGGCGGGCGCGACGACCGACAGCAGTCCTCCGGCGGAATGCCACCCGAACTCCCCACTACCGCAGTCGTGACATCCGGCGTCCAGCCGGTAGGCTCACGACATGGTGACGTTGATCCCGGAGGAACCGGATTTCGGAAAGTCGAGCGCCGAGGCAGCGGTGTGGAAGGCGCTGAAACGGCAGCTTCCCGACACTGCCACTCTCATCCACGGCCAACGCGTGACGACCGCGACGAAGGACGTCGAAATCGACGTCCTCGTCCTCTGGCCCGGACTCGGCATTGCCGTCGTCGAGGTCAAGGGCGGACGGATCGACGTCGTCGACGGCACCTGGTACACCCACGACAGGCGGAAGCAGCGCCACCGGCTCAAGCAGTCTCCGATCGACCAGGCGATGGTCGCCAAACACGGACTCATCCGCTACCTGCGACCCCGCCTCTCCCGCCTGCCCGGTCCCGTCATCCACTTCGCCGTTCTCCCCTACACCCAGCTGCCTGCGGACTGGGACCTGCCCGACGCACCACGGCACTTCCTCGGAGACTCCACCGATATGCCCCGACTGGCCGAGGCGATCGCCGCGGCCTTCCGTCACGCCCGCATCCCCGACCGGGATGACCCGAGCCTTCCGATGGAACCGGTGACGAAGAATCTGCGACGGACTCATCTGGCGATCGCCAACCTCCGCGTGCGCGCCCAGGCCATCGAAGATCGGGCCAACCAGCTCTCCCAGGAGCAGGCGCGGCTCATCCGCGTCCTTCGCCATCAGACCCGCGCCGAGATCAGCGGGGGCGCCGGCTCCGGCAAGACCTACCTCGCACTCCGGAAGGCGCAGGCCCTGACTCAGGAGGGCAAGTCGGTCGCGCTCATGTGCTATTCGCGGGGCCTGGGCAGATTCCTCCAGCTCGTCACCTCGGCGTGGCCCGAGGCGGACCGACCCGCCTACGTCGGCCTCTTCCACGACCTGCCGATCAGCTGGGGCGCCGAGGAGGGCAGCGACGACGACTCCGCCTACTGGGAGGAGGAGCTGCCTCGCCGCCTCCGGGAGCTCGCCGACGACCGTCCCCGCCGCCAGCTCTTCGACGCGATCATCATCGACGAGGGCCAGGACTTCAGTCCGCTGTGGTGGGAGGCCGTGGCGTCGTGCCTGCGCAACCAGGCCGAAGGCACCCTCTACGTGTTCACCGACGAGCGCCAGCGCGTCTTCGGCAGGCACGGCTCCTCCCCGATCACGATGAACCCCATCCAGCTCGACGAGAACCTCCGGAACTCCGAACAGATCGTCACCGCGTTCTCCGGCTTCGCCACCGACCCTCCGATCAGCCGCAACGGCCCCGCGGAGGACATCGATGTCATCCCCGTCCCGGCAGATCAGGCCCTCGCCGAGGCGGACGGACAGGTCGAAGCCCTCATGGACGCCGGATGGCAGCCCGGTGACATCGCCCTGCTCACCACCGGCAGCAGGCATCCGGTGCAGCGGGAGATCGTCGAGGAGGAGGGCTACCAGGCGTACTGGGATCAGTTCTTCTCCGCCGAGGCGGTCTTCTACGGGCACGTCCTCGGCTTCAAGGGGCTCGAACGTCCCGCCGTCGTCCTCTGCCTCAACGGGTTCCGCGACGAGTCCCGCGCCGCGGACATGATCTACGTCGGAATGTCGCGCGCGACGACCAAGCTCGTCATCGTCGGCGAGACCGGCCGGATCGACGAACTTCGGCGCTGAGTTCGCCCGCGGCCGGACTCCTCGACTGCCGGTTGAGGAGTCCGGTCGCGTGTCGCCTCAGTAGTTCTCCGGCGGGTCGCTGGCCGGGAACGATTCGTCGCCCCACTCCTCGACGAGCTGATCATCATGCTCGCGAGCCGCGTCGCGGGCGTCCTTCTGCGCGGACGACTCCTCGGTCGCCTCGGTGGGTTCCGGTGTCTCGGACATGATCAGTGACCTCCAATGCCAGCGAACGGATCTGCTATCTCCATCTTGCCCGGTCAGAGAGGATCTGGGTACCGGGACCGCCGCGACCCCGCTCAGTCCTGGGCTGCGGTCGTCGGCGAGCCCGCATCGCCGTGGGCGGCGAGGATCCGGTAATGCCGGTTGCGCAGCCCCAGAAGCATGGCTCCGAGCAGAGCGGCGAGCAGCGAGCCGAACAGCACACCGACCTTGACGACCTGCGCCCGCGCATCCTCGGCACCGAAGCTGAGGTCGCCGATGAGCAGGGAGACGGTGAAGCCGACACCGGCGAGGCACGAGACTCCGACCAGATCGATCCACTGCATCGTCCGGTCGAGGGAGAATCCGCGGACGCGGGTGATGAGGAAAGTCGCGAGGCTGATGCCCAGCGGCTTGCCGACGACGAGGCCGAGCATGATTCCCAGGGCGACCGGACTGCTCAGCGACTCGGCGAGGCCGGACAGTCCCCCGACGTTGACGCCGGCGGCGAAGAACGCGAAGATCGGCACCGCGATCACCGCCGAGGGGATGCTCCACGTGTCGGCGAACTGCGCAGCCGGACCGTGGCCTTCGGAACCGTGGATGCCGTCGTGCGCGTGGAAGCCCCGCTGGTCTCCGGTCCGTCTTTCGCCGCGGCGCTTCGCCGCCACCGGCACCATGAACCCGAGGAGGACACCGGCGATCGTCGCGTGGATCCCCGAGGCGTGGACGAGCGTCCAGGTGGCGAACGCCAGCGGGAAGAGCAGCCACCAGGCGTGGATGCCCCGCTGCACGGCGACGGCGAACGCGAGCAGGGGCAGCAGCGCCAAGCCCAGCGGCAGCCAGGAGAGATCGTCCGTGTAGAAGATCGCGATGATGGCGATCGCCAGCAGATCGTCGACGACGGCGAGGGTGAGCAGGAACGTCCGCAGCGACGGCGGCAGGAACTTGCCGACCATCGCGATGATCGCCACGGCGAAGGCGATGTCGGTCGCGGCGGGGATCGCCCAGCCGCCCAACGCACTGCCGCCGGAGTTGAGGTTGACGAAGACGTAGAGGAGGGAGGGGACCGCGACGCCGCCCACGGCCGCCGCGACGGGCACCGCGGCTGTCTTCGGGTTGCGCAGCTTGCCGGCGACGAACTCCTCCTTGAGCTCGAGGCCGACGACGAAGAAGAAGATCGCGAGGAGACCGTCGGAGGCCCAGCTGCTCGCCGAGAGGTTGAGCTTGAGCGCTTCAGGGCCGAACTTCGTCGACCGCACGGTCTCATACCAGTCGGCGGCCGGCGAGTTCGCGATGATGAGAGCCGCAGCCGTCGCCGCGAGCAGGAGGATGCCGCCGACGGCATCGTGCTTGAGGAGGCGGGCAAGGCGCTCCCGCGCAGGCGGTGCGGTGAGGTTGGAGGTGGACGAATCAGTGGGGTTCGGAACAGCCGAAGACATCGGTGGGATCGCTTTCGCAGAGGTGAGCAGAGAACGCGAGTGCGCGACGATCCGGTGCGTGGTCGGCCCTGCCGCCCGGATGGGATGCGGATGCGCGCGATCAGCGCCGTGGCGGCGGGCAGCCGGCGATCTCACCGTGGGCGTTCGTGCCCCACGAGCTCATCCACCCGTTCGTGCCGTTCGACAGCGTCGTCACGATCTTCGCCTTCGGGAAATCGGCAGCACGAGCCGCTTCGAGACGAGAGACGACGGAAGAAGGCACCGTACCACCCTAGCGAGTCGCTCGACCCGGTTCCAAACGGTTCGGCATCTGGACTCGTCCTCGTGCTAGCGTGCTGGCATACCTCCAGCGCCCACGAGAACAGGGAGAATCGATGACGGTCTCAACCGCCGACCTCTGGGATGAACGCGGTCCCGAGCTCTACTCGATCGCACTGGACTTCACCGATTTCGGGGACAAGGTCGCGTTCTCCGGACCGGCGCGGACCGTGCGGTGCTTCGAGGACAACGCCCTCGTCAAGACGGTGCTCTCCCAACCCGGAGACGGTGCGGTCCTCGTCATCGACGGCGGCGGCTCGATCGCCACCGCGCTCATGGGCGACATGATCGCCGGGCTCGCGATCGACAACGGCTGGGCCGGTGTCGTCATCAACGGCGCCGTGCGCGATCGCGAGGTCCTGTCGACCCTTGACATCGGCATCAAGGCGCTCGCGAGCAATCCGCGCAAGAGCGGCAAGACGGGCGAGGGCGACCACGACGTCACCGTCGAGTTCGGCGGCGCGACGATCCGCCCCGGCGCCATG
Source organism: Brevibacterium sp. 2SA (assembly GCF_005502845.1). Taxonomy (NCBI): domain Bacteria; kingdom Bacillati; phylum Actinomycetota; class Actinomycetes; order Micrococcales; family Brevibacteriaceae; genus Brevibacterium; species Brevibacterium sp. 2SA. The sequence goes on from NZ_SCMW01000002.1 coordinate 97,612, forward strand.
GTCTTCGCCGACGCCGACGGAGTCGTCGTCGACCGTTGAGCGTCGACTGCTGACGACCAGACATCCGATCTCAGCCCCCGCGCCGCTCTCCCAACTCTCCGTCGCGTCGCGCCTCACGCACTCCCACCTCGGCGACTCATTCCGCACAGCACACCCTTGACCGCTTAAACATCCTATGTTTAGACTCGGGTCAGCGAAACGATTCCCTGAACCGACCGATCGCTTCGCGGACCGGCCGTTCAGACATCCGATCACAACGCTGCTGTTGTGCGAAAGGACGAAATGTCTCAGATCTCTGCGATCGACGTCGTCGACCTGCGATTCCCCACCTCGGCGAGTCTCGACGGTTCGGATGCGATGAACCCCGACCCCGACTACTCCGCCGCGTATCTCATCGTCTCCACCGACGCCGACGACTCCGGTCACGGATTCGTCTTCACGATCGGCCGCGGCAACGACATCCAGACCGAGGCGGTGCGGGTCATCGCCGAGACCCTCATCGGCCGCGAGGTCGAACCGATCCTCACCGACATGGGCGCATTCTGGCGTGAGCTCGTCCACGATTCCCAGCTGCGCTGGCTCGGCCCGGAGAAGGGCGTGAGCCATATGGCCATCGGCGCGATCGTCAACGCCCTGTGGGATCTCAAGGCCAAACGCGCGGGCCTGCCCCTGTGGGAGCTGCTGGCCGGGATGAGCCCCGAGGAGATCCTCGACCTCCTCGACTTCCGCTACCTCAGCGACTTCATGACCCGCGACGACGCCCGCGCCATCCTCGCCGCCGCCGAGCCCGGGAAGGCCGAGCGGATCGCCGAACTCCGGGACACCGGCTACATGGCCTACACGACGACGCCCGGCTGGCTGGGATACTCCGATGAGAAGCTCGCCCGACTGTGCCGGGAGGCCATCGACGAGGGTTTCACCCAGATCAAGCTCAAGGTCGGAGCCGACCGCGACGATGACATCCGGCGCCTCGGCATCGCCCGTGAGATCTGCGGTCCCGGGTTCCCCATCGCCATCGACGCCAACCAGCACTGGGACACCGCCGAGGCGATCGACTGGATCGGCGACCTCGCGCGCTTCGATCTGCGCTGGGTCGAGGAGCCGACCTCCCCCGATGACATCCTCGCCCACGCGGCGATCCAGCAGGGCATCGCCCCGGTGCCCGTGGCCACCGGCGAGCACTGCCAGAACCGCATCGTCTTCAAGCAGATGCTCGAGGCCGACGCCCTGCGGGTCATGCAGATCGACGCCACCCGGGTCGCCGGGGTCAACGAGAACATCACCAACCTGCTCCTCGCCGCGCACGCTGGAGTCCCGGTATGCCCGCACGCCGGCGGGGTGGGACTGTGCGAACTCGTCCAGCACCTCTCGCTCTTCGACTTCGTCGCGGTCTCCGCGACCATGGACGACCGCTGCATCGAATTCGTCGACCACCTCCACGAGCACTTCGTCACCCCCGTCGACGTCCACGACGGCAGGTACTGGCCGCCCTCGGCTCCCGGTGCGGGAGCCGAGATCCTCTCCCAGACGCTCTCCGACTTCGCCTACCCGACCGGACCGCAATGGCGGGCACGAGCCGCCTCAGCGACCACCTCGGCGACACCCGTCCCCGAATCCGCCTGAGCCGGCCCCACACCCGCACTCCACGGACACCGAACGGCGCCGCACCCCGCAGAACCTCCCCGACACAAGCACCACACCACCTCGTGAGAAACCAGGTACACCGTTGTGACTGACCACTCGACCACGGACACCGGGCTCGCGCGCAGCCATGCGCACGAACCCATCCCGACGAAGATCATCTTCATCGCCATCCTCGCCGGCTTCTCCGGCCTCCTCTACGGCTACGATTCCGGAGCGATCTCCGGAGCGCTGCCCCTGCTCACCGAGCAGATGGGCCTCGATGCCGGGCAGCAGGGACTCATCACCTCCCTCCTGCTCTGGGGAGCACTCCCCTCGATCATCGGCGCCACCCTCGCCGCCCGCCGCTTCGACCGCCGTCACCTCCTCATCGTCGCCGCGGTGATCTTCTTCGTCGGCTCCCTCGCCTGCGCCTTCGCGCCCACCCCGGAAGTCCTCGGCGCCGCCCGCTTCTTCCTCGGCCTCGGCGTCGGCATCGCCAACATGTTCGGGCTCATCTACCTCTCCGAACTCTCCCCCACCCGCATCCGCGGACTGCTCACCGGCCTCTACCAGCTCGCCGTCAACTTCGGCATCCTCGCCGCCTACATCGTCGGCGACGCATTCCAGGCCTCGGGTCTGTGGGAGTGGATCCTCGGCATCGGCGCGATCCCCGCCGCCGTGTTCTTCGTCGGCATGATCCTCTCCCCCGCCAGCCCGCGCTGGCTCATCACCCGCGGACGCGACGACGACGCACTCGCCGTCCTCACCTCGCTGCGCGGGACACCGGAGATCGCACGGCTCGAATTCGACGACATCAAGTCGAGCCTCGCCCAGCAGGACAGCGGACTGCAGGCGCTCACCCACTCGGCGAGGCGGCCGATGACCGTTCTCCTCATCCTCACGTTCTTCCAGGTCTTCACCGGCATCAACGCCGTCGTCTACTACGCCCCGATCATCTTCGCCCAGTCGGGCATGGGCGACCGGGCCGGCAGCTACGCCAACTACGGGGTCGGCATCGCCCTCGTCGTCTCCACCGCGATCGCCCTGCCGATCATCGACCGGCTCGGTCGCGTCCGACTGCTGGCGATCTCCATGCTCGGACAGACCGTGGCGATGGTCGTCCTGTGGCTGCTGCCCGACGCCGGATGGCTGAGCATCGCCGCCGTCTTCGCCTACACCTTCGCGTTCGGCATCGGCATGGGCCCGGTGTTCTGGCTCCTCGTTCCCGAGGTGCTGCCGCTGTCGGTGCGCGCGATCGGCACCGGCGTCATCACCTTCGCCCAGTACCTCTTCAACGCCACCTTCGCGTGGGCGTTCCCCGTCGCCCTCGACACGATCGGACCGGTCGTCTTCCTCATCTTCGCCCTGCTCTCGGCCGCGGCCCTGTGGTTCGTCCTCACCCGCGTCCCGGAGACCTCGGGGCGCTCGCTCGAGGAGATCGAAGCATACTGGAGGTCGTCGGCCGCCTCGGCGAAGCAGCAGGACTGACCCCAGCGCACACGAGAGGAGCGCTCATGCTCACCACCCCGATCACCCATCCCGAACTGCTCGCCGCACTCGCCCGATGCGGTCACGGCACGAAGATCCTCATCGCCGACGGCAACTACCCCCACCTCACCGGAGTCCCGGCCGGCACGACCCGCATCGCCCTCAACGTCACCCCGGGCCTGCTCACCGTCGACCAGGTCCTCGAGCCTCTTGCCAGCACGCTCCCCATCGAAGCGTGCGAGTACATGCTCACGGCGGACTCCGGGACGGCACCGGCGGTCGACGGGTACGCCGCGCTGCTGTCCGACGTCCCCTTCACCGGACACGAGCGCTTCGCTTTCTACGACACCGCGCGCCAGCCCGACGTCGGTCTCGTCATCGCCACCGGTGACCAGCGCCAGTACGCGAACCTCCTGATCACCGTCGGAGTCGTGACCCCGTGACCGCACCCCCGCAGATCCTCGACTCCCACCTCCACCTGTGGGACCGTCGCCGCTTCTCCTACCCGTGGATGGCGGAGCTGCCCGCCCTGCCGGAGACGAGCCTGCCTGCTGGGAGAGGTGCGACCGCGACCGCGGCGATCGTCGTCGAGGCCGGCATCAGCACTGATCAGCGAGCCGATGAGGTCGACTGGCTGACCGCCCTCGCGGCGGAGGATCCGCTCATCCGCGGCATCGTCGCCGCCGTCGACTTCACCGACCCCCACCTCGCCGAGGTGGTCGCCCGGCTCGCCGACCGCCCGCTCGTCGTCGGGGTGCGGGACAACTTCGAGTCCCGCCCAGCCGGTGACCTCGACCCTGGCCCGAGCGCCACCGCCCGGGAGCTGCTGCGCGGAATCGAGACTGTGCGCTCTGCGGGACTGACCGTCGATCTCTGCGTCCGTGCCGACCAGCTGATCGAACTCGATGCCCTGCTCGCAGGACGCGGGTCGGCTGAGGGCTTCGTCCTCGACCATCTCGGCAAGCCGCTGCCCTTCGATCCGGACTTCTCCCACGAGGAGTGGGCGGAGGCGATGACGGTCCTGGCGTCCCGTTCCGGACTCCACGTCAAGTTCTCCGGGCTGCCCGGCCAGGCACCCGACGCCGTCGACGCCGACGTGGCGCTGGCCCTTGCGAACAGCTTCGCCGGCGATGTGATCACCGCCTTCGGCCCGGAGCGGACGATGTACGGCTCCGATCATCCCGTCTCGACGACCGGCCACGGCCTGCCCGACCACCAGTGGGAGCAGGCCGCGGCCGCGGGGCTGCGCCGCGTCGTCGACGACACGGACTTCGCCGCCGTCATGGCCGCGACTGCGGCGGACTTCTATCTGACGAGGAGGAACCAGTGACACTCAGGAATCCCGTCGTGCAGCGCCTGCACGACCTGCGCACGCTCGGCTTCGGCGGCGCCCCGATCGGCAATCTCTACCGGCAGATCGACGACGCGACGGCGACAGCGGCGGTCGCCGAGGCATGGAAGGAGGGCATCCGGTACTTCGACACCGCGCCCCACTACGGTCTCGGGCTCAGTGAGCGCCGCCTCGGCGAGGTCCTCTCCGACCGGCCCCGTGAGGACTTCCTCGTCTCGACGAAGGTCGGCCGGCTCATCCGCCCCGCCGACGCGCCCCGGGACTGGGACGACGAGGGCTTCGCCGTCCCCGGTGACCTCCACCGGGTGCGCGACTACTCTGCCTCCGGGGTGCGCCGGTCGATCGAGGAATCACTGACGCGCCTGCGCCTCGACCGGGTCGACATCGTCTACATCCACGACCCCGACGACTACTGGCAGGAAGCCCTCGAGGGTGCGGTCCCCGAGCTTGACCGTCTGCGCGACGAAGGCGTCATCGGGGCGTGGGGCGCGGGGATGAATCAGGCGGAGATGCTCACCCGCTTCGTCCGCGACACCGACATCGACGTCGTCATGCAGGCCGGCCGCTACACCCTCCTCGAACAGGGCGGGCGGGACGAGCTCATCCCCGCAGCCGCGAGTCGTGGGGTCGGCGTCGTCAACGTCGGCGTCTTCAACTCCGGCATCCTCGCCAACGCCGACCCTCGGCAGCAGGCGAAGTACAACTACGAGGACGCGCCGCGAGAGGTTCTCGACAAGGCGGAGAAGCTCGCGGCACTGGCGACCGCGCACGGCACGAGCCTGCCGGCCGCCGCCGTCCAATTCAGCCTCCGCGACCCTGCGATCACCAACGTCACCCTGGGCATGCGCACGGCTGAGCAGGTCGAACGCAACGTCGCCCTCGCCCACGCCGAGGTCCCCGAAGCATTCTGGGCCGCCGCCGTGGCCGACGGTCTGCTCGCCGTCGACCCGCGCACCTACGCCCTGAGCGCAGGCGAGCACGGCACAGGCGACCGGTAGAGCACGAGCCCGTGCCCCGCCCTCACCGCACCACCCCGACCGGAAGGAACCGTCACCACCATGACCACCGCTGAAGAATTCGCCGGCCTCACCGCCATCGTCACCGGAGGCGCCTCGGGCATCGGCGCCGCCGTGGCCGAGCAGCTCCTGGCGGCCGGCGCGAACGTCGCCGTTCTCGACCTCAACCCCGCCGGCTCCCCCGCGGGTGCCCTGCCCCTGGAGTGCGACGTCTCCGACCGCGCCTCGGTCGACGCCGCCGTCGCCGCGGCCGCGGCCGAGTACGGCGGCATCGACATCGTCATCAACAACGCCGGCATCGGAGCGCAGGGACAGGTCGATGCCAATGACGACGCCGAATGGAATCGCGTGCTCGGCGTCAATGTCGTCTCCGTCGCCCGGGTCACCGCAGCCGCGCTGCCCCATCTGCGCCGGTCCGAGCATGCCGCGGTCGTCAACACCTCGTCGATCGCCGCGACCGCGGGTCTGCCCGACCGCGTCCTCTACTCCGCCTCGAAGGGGGCGATCTACTCGATGACGCTCGCGATGGCCGCCGACCACGTCCGCGAAGGCATCCGCGTCAACGCCGTGTGCCCGGGCACCGCGAACACCCCATGGGTGATGAAGGGCCTGATGGCGAAGGCGGAGAATCCCGAGGAGGAGCTGCGCCAGCTCAATGCGCGCCAACCCCACGGCCGTCTCGTCGAACCCGCCGAGGTGGCCCGGACGATCCTCTTCCTCGCCAGTCCTCTCCAGGGCTCGACGACCGGTTCGGCGATCGCCGTCGACGGCGGCATGCAGGGGCTGCGCCTGCGCGCGGAGTGAGCCTCAGCCCGCGCCCGGTCCGGGGTCGTCGTCGGCGACGACGTCGACCTCGTCGACCCAGCGCTGCACACCGGTGACGTGGAGGATCATCATCGACTGCGCGAGTCGTGCGTCTCCGGCGGCGAGGGCGTCGATGATCGCCCGGTGCTCATCGAGAGTGCGCTCGATGGCGCCGGGATCTGTCATGCCCCGCCAGGTCCGCGCTCGGGTCGTCTTCATCGACACGGCTTCGAGCATCGCGGCGAGGTAGTCGTTGCCTGCGTGCTTGGCGATCGTCGCATGGAAGTCGAAGTCGTGGGAGACGAGGGATTCGACCGAGTCAGCGTCGGTGTCTCTGATCGTCTGCCGCAGGTCCTCGAGCCCGGCCGCGTCGATGCGGGTCGCCGCGCGGTACGCGGTCTCGGCTTCGAAGATGCGCCTGACCTCGAGGATCTCCCGCAGCGACCCCGAGGCATGGACGTCGACGAGGAACGACACCGCCTCGGTGAGATCCTCGGCCGAGAGCGAGGTGACGTAGGTTCCCGAACCGCGTCGCACGTCGAGGACGTTGATGAAGTCGAGGGCCTTGACCGCCTCCCGCAGGGAGTTGCGGGAGAGGCCGAGCCGCTCGGAGAGCTCGGCCTCAGGGGGCAGCCGGTCCCCCGGTCTGAGCTCACCGGTGACGATGAGGTCCTTGATCTTGTCGAGCGCGTCGTCCGTCAGTGCCATGGCTCCAACCTTATGTCCTCACCGGGCATGATCGTCGGCAGCGTCTCGGCCGGCGGCTGCTCCGTCCTCGTCGGCGACGACCGGTTCGTCCGCCTCGGCGACGGCCCGCAGAGACCTCGCCGAGGCGGCCGTTGCTCATTCGTAGAGGAGTTCGGCGATCTTCGGATCGTCGATGTTGGTCTTGTCGTACCAGTAGAACGCGGTCGGGATCTGCTTCTCGAGCTCCTTGCCGTCGATGGCGTCGACGGCGGCCTGCACGGTCTGCGATCCGATATCGAGCGGACTCTGCGTGACCGCGCCGAGCATCGACCCGTCCCGGATCGCATCGAGCTGGGCCTTGCCCGAGTCGAAGCCGACGATCGTCGCGTCAGTGTTGCCGAGCTCCTTGGCCCCTTGGACGACGCCGATCGCCGCGCCTTCGTTCGTGCCGTAGAGACCGGCGAGGTCGGGGTTGGCCTGGAGCATCGCCTTCGTCGCGTCCGCCGACTTCGCCTGATCGCCGTCGGCGTTCTGCTCGGCGACGATCTCGATGTTCGGTTCGTTCTGCTCGAGGTACTCGACGAAGCCGTCCCGGCGTTCGACCCCGGTCTGGGCCGTCTCCGAATGGGTGACGATCCCGACCTTGCCCGTGCCGCCGAGTGCCTCGGCGAGCTTCTTCGCGTCCTCGGCGGCTGCCGCCTTGTTGTCCGTGGCCACCGTGGTCAGCGGGATGTCGCTGTCGACTCCGGAGTCGAAGGCGATGACGGGGATGTCGTTCGACTGCGCCTGCTGGAGCAGCGGGATGACGGCCTTGCTGTCGAGTGCCGCGATCGCGACGGCGTCGGGCTGCTTGTCGAGCGCCGTCTGCAGCTGGGTGACCTGCTGTTCGACGTCGGTCTCGCTGTCGGGCCCTTCGAAGGTGACGGTGACGCCGAGTTCCTTCGCCTTCTCCTCCGCACCCTTCTTCACGGTCTGCCAGAACTGGTGCTGATAGCCCTTCGAGATGATCGCGATCGTCCTCTCCCCGTCCCCTCCGCTCGATCCGGTGTCGGCCGAACCGCAGCCGGTGGCGATGAGGGCGATGGACGACAGTGCCGCGAGCGAGGTGAGCAGCTTTCCTATCCTCATGGTGATCTCCTTCGATTCTTCGTGAGGGCGATGGTGGGTCAGAGTGGTCCGGATCCGGTGGAGGAGTTCTTCTTGCGCACGATGTCGAGGTAGACGGCGAGCAGCACGACGATGCCGATGGCCACCTGCTGCCATTCCTGGGCGACGCCGGCCATGCGCAGACCGTTGTCGAGGACGGCCATGATGAGGGCACCGATGACGGTGCCGACCATCGACCCGCGGCCTCCGGCGAGCGAGGTGCCGCCGATGATCACCGCGGCGATCGCCTGCAGCTCGATGCCGGCGCCGCCCGTCGGCTGCGCCGAACTGAGCCGGGAGGCCGAGAGCACCCCGGCGAGGCCGACGAAGAGCCCGCAGAGGACGTAGACGGAGATCAGCCAGCCGCGGACATTGACGCCCGAGAGCCTCGTGGCCTTCTCGTTCGAGCCGATCGCGAACGCCGTGCGGCCGATAAGGGTGCGCTGGAGGACGACGACCGAGACGACGATGAGGATGAGGAAGAGCACGGTGCCCAGCGGCAGCCGCATCCCGGGGATGAGCGAGACATTCATGATCGCCCCGAAGCCGGGGCTGTCGGTGAAGTAGATCGGCTTGGTCCCGCTGACGACGAGCGACAGCCCCTGCGTGATCATCATCATCCCGAGCGTCGCGATGAACGGCGGCAGCCCGAGGACGGCGACATTGACGCCGTTGACGAGGCCGATGAGGCCGCCGAAGGCGATCGTCAGGGCGATCCCGACGATGAGCGGCAGACCCATGTTCGTGATGAAGACGCCGGCCATGACACCGCAGAGGATCATCCCCGTGCCCACGGACAGGTCGATGCCGCCGGTGATGATGATGAACGTGACGCCGAGGGCGAGCAGCCCGACGGTCGTCACGGTCGTGAGGATCGTCGAGAGGTTCGTGACGGTGAGGAACGAATCGGGGTTGATGATCGCGAAGACGATGATGATGACGATGAGGCTCGCCACAGCGAGGAGCTGCTGCAGCGAGTTGCGCCAGAAGCTGCGCGTCCCGGCCGGACGACCGGTGGCGGTGGCCGGGGCATCAGAGGTCTGCGGGCGGGCGGCGGAAGCGGTTTCGGCATTCATTCAGGCGACGATTCCCATCGATTCGGTGTGCTGCGTGGCCAGGGCCATGACGGAGTCCTGCGTGGCATCGGCGGCGGCGAGGATACCGGTGAGTCGGCCCTCGCTGAGCACGGCGATGCGGTGGGAGAGCAGGAGGACTTCGGGCAGTTCGGAGGAGATGACGATGATCGACTTGCCCTGCGCGCTGAGCTCCCGCAGCAGGGCGTAGATCTCGGCCTTCGCGCCGACGTCGATGCCCCGGGTGGGCTCGTCGAAGATGAAGACATCACAGTCCTTGACGAGCCATTTCGCGATGGCGACCTTCTGCTGGTTGCCGCCGGAGAGCTTCTCGAGCACCTGCGTGATCGACGGCGTGCGGATCCGCAGCCGTGACACGAGGTCACGGGCGGTGGTGTCGATGGCCGTCTCGTCGGTGAACCCGAAGCGGCTGAAGCGCCGCAGACTCGGCAGGGCGATGTTGTCGCGGACGCTCTGGCCCACGAGCACGCCGAGCTGTTTGCGGTCCTCGGACAGGTAGCAGATCCCCAGTCGCGCAGCCGCCGCCGGACTGCCGATCGTCACCGCGCGGCCGTCGACGCTGACCGTCCCGGCCGTCAGGGGGTCGGCGCCGATGATCGCGCGGGCGGTCTCCGTGCGACCGGCTCCCATGAGACCGGCGAGACCGAGGATCTCGCCACGGCGGAGATCGAAGCTGATGCCCCGCAGCTTCGCCTTCGTCTGCAGGTCCGTCACGGCGAGGACCGCCTCGGCGGAGTCGTCGTGGGCGGGTGCGTCGGCGACGGCGGCGAGTTCGCGCCCGACCATCATGCGGATGACCTCGGGCATCTCGGTCGTTGCGGTCGGCACGGTGCCGATCTTCTCTCCGTCGCGGATGACGGTGATCCGCTCCGTGATCGCCTTGAGCTCGGGCATCCGGTGCGAGATGTAGATGACGCCGGTCTCCGGGGTGATGAAGCGGCGGATGAGCCCGTGGAGGACCTCGACCTCCTCATCGTTGAGGGCGGCGGTGGGTTCGTCCATGATGAGGATCCGCGCGTCCTGGTTGAGCGCTTTCGCGATCTCGACCATCTGCTGCGCGGCGACGGTGAGCCGCCCGACGACGGCGCGCGGGTCGAGCGCGAGGCCGAGCCGGGTGAAGAGGGCCTGCGCATCCCGGTTGAGCTGACGTTCGCTGATGAAGGGACCGATCCGCGGTTCGCGACCGAGATAGATGTTCTGGGCCACCGTGAGATCCTCGACGAGGTTGAACTCCTGGTGGATGATGGCGATGCCGAGGCGTTCGGCGTCGGTCGTCGACCCGATCGTCACCGGGGTGCCGTCGATCCGGAACTCGCCGGCATCCGGGGTGTAGACGCCCGAGAGCAGCTTCATCAGCGTCGACTTCCCGGCTCCGTTCTCCCCGACGAGGCCAAGGACCTCGCCGGGAAACAGGTCGAGGTCGACGTTCGCCAGGGCTCTCACGCCCGGGAAGGATTTGGCGGCGCCGCGGATGTCGAGCAGCGGAGTGCTCGTCGTCTCTGACATGTGGCGGTGACTCCTCGTTGAATACCGTGTCCCACGTCATCACGTGAGACATCCTATGTCTGGTGCTCAGACTAGGGGCACAGTCGAGCAAAGACAAGATCCCGACGGGATTATTTGTCGAAACGCAACTGAGGGACCGTCAATACATTGGATGACTGACCGGCGTTTCACCGGAGAGCCGGATCAGTTCAGGTGGCCTCGGCGGGCCCCGAACGCCCTTACGACGTCGCCACCCCGAAGAGATGGCCGATGACATAGGTCGCGAGCATTGTCGCGGACCCCATGGCCACGTTGCGGATGATCGCCGGCCGCTTCGGCGCTCCACCGAGATGGGCGCTGATCCACCCGGTAAGGAAGAGCCCGACGACGACCGCGAGCGCCGCCGCCCAGATCCGATACGCACCGAAGGGCAGGAGGATGAACACAAGGGGGATGAGTGCACCGGTCGTGAAGGAGACGAACGACGAGCCCGCCGCAGCCCACGGACTCGTGTACTCTCCGGGGTCGATGCCGAGTTCGACCTCGGCATGGGCGGCGAGCGCATCGTGTCGGGTGAGCTCTTCGGCGACGCTGCGGGCGAGGTCGGGAGACAGTCCCTTGGCACGGTAGAAGCCCGCGAGTTCGGCGAGCTCGTCCTCGGGCATCTCCGCAAGCTCGCGGCGCTCCTTCGCGATGAGCGCCTTCTCGGTATCGCGCTGAGTGCTCACCGAGACGTACTCTCCGCCGGCCATCGAGAAGGCGCCGGCGACGAGGGCGGCGATCCCCGCCGTCGCGATCGCCCCGAGGCTGTTCGGTGCAGCTCCGGCAACGCCGATGACGACTCCCGCGGTCGAGACGATGCCGTCGTTGGCCCCCAGGACCCCGGCTCGCAGCCAGTTGAGGCGCTGACCGGTGCCCTGCTCGTGCGGTTCATGGGGATGCGGTGTCTGCTCGCTCATGCCCATATCGTCGTCTCGCTGACCGTCGCGGGCAACCATGGGAATGCTCTTCTGCCCCACCGGACATCGCCACCGCGCCTCACTGCAGATATACTTCAATATTCAATCATCTTGATCTGGAGCGCCCGATGACCTCTGCCCCCAGCACCGTCCTCCCACCCGATGCCGGAATGGACGCCGTGACCCTGCGTGTCGGCGACCTCGACCTCATGACCGACTACTACCGGAATGCGCTCGCCCTCGAACCGCTCGAGGAGGCCACCCGGGGGCGCGAGGTCCATCGCGTCCTCGGGCGCGGCGCGACGCCGATGGTGAAGTTCGTCTCCACCCCTGACCTGCCGGTCGGCAGCCGCCGGAGCGCCGGACTCTTCCACACCGCGTTCCTCTTCGAGACCCCCGAATCCCTGGCCGCAACCGTCGCGCACGCCGCGGCGAACACCCGCAGCCGGTTCCTCGCTGCCCAGGACCACCTCGTCTCGCAGGCGTTCTACTTCTCCGACCCCGAGGGCAACGGCATCGAACTCTACGTCGATCGGGACCGCGCGCAGTGGGGCCACTCCCCTGCCGGTGAGATCGAGATGGACTCGATCGGCTTCGATCCCAACGCCTTCCTCCGCGAGCACCTCGACAGCGGCACGCTGACGAGCGCATCGGAGCTGCCCGGCACCGTCGGCCATGTCCATCTCCAGGTCGGCGACCTCGACCGGGCCCGCGAGTTCTACGTCGGCGCGCTCGGCTTCGAACCGACGAACTCGACGATGCCCGGGGCCGTCTTCGCCTCGGCCGGCGGCTACCACCATCACGTCGCGATGAACACATGGAACAGCCTCGGCGCGGGACCGCGGGCCGCGAGCCTCGGCCTCGGCGATCTCGCGATCACGGTGCCGGCCCGCGAGGACCTCGACGCCCTCGTCGAGAGACTGACGGCACGGTCGCTGCCGTTCGCCGACGACGAGCGCTCGGTGCGGCTCACCGACCCGTGGGGCACGCAGGTGACCGTCGGGGTCGGTGGCAGGACGCTCGAGGAGACCCTCGAGCGCTGAGGTCTCAGCGCTCGGCCGGGTGCCTCTCGGCCGCGGCAACGACGGCCGCGGGGCGCAGGTCGAGGCGACGCAGGAGCTGCGCGTTGAGGGCGACGACGACAGTCGAGGCCGACATGAGGATCGCGCCGACGCTCATCGGCAGGACGAACCCGATCGGGGCGAGGATGCCCGCGGCCAGGGGGACGGCGAGGAGGTTGTAGCCGGCGGCCCACCAGAGGTTCTGCTTCATCTTCCGGTAGCTGGCCCGCGAGAGCTCGAGGACGGAGAGCACCGAGCGCGGATCGTCGGAGGCGAGGATGACTCCCGCCGAGCCGATCGCGACATCGGTGCCCGCACCGATCGCAATGCCGACATCGGCCTGTGCCAGGGCGGGGGCGTCGTTGACGCCGTCGCCGACCATCGCGACCGTCTTTCCCTCGGCCTGGAGTTCGGCGACCTTCGCCGCCTTGTCCGCCGGTCGCACACCGGCGAAGACCCGGTCGATGCCGAGGTCAGCGGCCACGGATCGGGCGACCGCCTCGGCGTCGCCGGTGATCATGACGACCTCGATGTCCTGGGCGTGGAGGGCCTTGACGGCCTGCCGGGACTCGGCCCTGATCTCATCGGCCAGGCGCAGGGCGCCGACGACCTGCCCGGCGACGAGGACGTGGAGGATGATTGCACCCTCCGCCCGCCAGGTCTCGGCGATCGTGGCCTCGGCGGCACCGCGGGCACTGAGCAGGTGGGGTCCGCCGACCTCGACCTCGGTGCCGTCGACCTCGGCACGCACCCCGACGGCCGGTGAGGACGAGAAGTTCTGCGCTGCTGGCACGGTCAGTCCCCGCTGCTCGGCGGCGCGGACGATCGCTCGGGCCAGCGGGTGCTCGCTGTCGGTCTCGGCCGCGGCAGCGAGAGCGAGCACCTCGTCGTCGCTGCGGGTCCCGGTCGTCTCGACGGCGGTGACGGTCGGCTCGCCCTTCGTCAGGGTTCCCGTCTTGTCGAAGAGCACGGCGTCGACGGTGCGCATCGTCTCAAGCGCGAGACGGTCCTTGATGAGGACGCCGGCGCGTGCGGCGCGTTCCGTGGCGATCGAGACGACGAGCGGGATCGCCAGTCCCAGGGCATGGGGGCAGGCGATGACGAGGACGGTGATCGTGCGCACGACCGCCGTGTCGGGCATGCCGACGAGAGTCCAGACGATCGCGGTGATGACGGCGGCGCCGAGGGCGAACCAGAACAGCCAGGCCGCGGCGCGGTCGGCGAGTCGCTGGGCGCGCGAGGAGGAGTTCTGGGCGTCGGCGACGAGTTTGCGGATGCCGGCCAGCGCGGTGTCGTCACCGGTCGCGGTGATCTCGATCCGCAGGCCCGAGTCCGTGGCGACGGTGCCTGCGACGACGGTGTCGCCGACACTGCGGCGCACCGGCCGGGACTCCCCGGTGATCATCGACTCGTCCATCTCCGCGGTCCCGTCGACGATGCGCCCGTCCGCCGGAACCGCGGATCCGGGACGGACGAGGACGACATCGCCGACGACGAGGTCGGCCGGTGCGACCGTCACGGTGGTGCCGTCGACGATCTTCACCGCTTCATCGGGCAGGAGGGCGGCGAGGCTGTCGAGCGCCGAGGTGGTCTGCGCGAGCGAGCGCATCTCCAGCCAATGTCCGGCGAGCATGATGACGATGAGGAGTGCGAGCTCCCACCAGAAGTCGAGTTCGGCGTCGAGGATCCCCAGCGAGGCGCCCCACGAGGCGACGAAGGCGACGGTGATCGCGAGCGCGATGAGGAGCATCATCCCCGGCTTGCGGGCCCTGAGCTCGCTCCATCCGCCGGTGAGGAACGGCTTGCCGCCCCACACGTACATGACCGTGCCGAGCACCGGTGCGATCCAGCGCACCCAGCCCCACGGCCCGGATTCGGGCACCATGTAGCCGACGAGGTGGCCGAACATCGGGCTGAAGGCGATGACGGGGACCGCGATGACCGCCATGATCCCGAAGAGCCGGCCGAACACCGCGGCATGTCCACCGTGGCCCCCGTGCCCGGAATGGTCCATGCCCGAATGGTCCATCGCCCCATGCCCGGAGTGATCGTGGCCCGAATGTTCGTGGCCGGAGTGATCATGGCCCGCGTGATCGGCCCCGGACTGCTGGTGTCCGGAGTGCTCAGCGTCCGAGTGGTGGCGGCCGACCGGGTCCGCAGCCGCTGCGTCCGCATGGCTCATATGGTCGTGACTCGCATGGCCCTGTTCGAGTTCCGTCGCTCTCTGGTGATCCCGTTCCGTGTCCATATCGTCAACCTATACCCCCTAGGGGTATGAATCAAGGGCGATCCGCACGAATCTGCGAGAAATCTTCTTTGCACTTCTGTGCAGTTCTGGCGCATACTTGCTCAAGCTGTGCATATCGATGCGTTGCTGACACCGCACCTCTGACCGGACCGACCGCTCAGCCTCAACGTGGAGGACCCATGGACCTGCAGCTCATCCTCGCCCTCGTCGCCGGGATCGCGACGATCGTCGTCATCGTCCTGGCCACCCGCCTCGACGCCTTCATCGCACTCCTCCTCGCAGCGATCGTCACCGGCATCGTCGCCGGTTAGGATCTGCTCTCGATCGTCGACGCCGTCACCACCGGGTTCGGCAACACCCTCGCGAGCATCGGCATCGTCATCGGCCTCGGCGTGGGCATCGGCAAGATCCTCGAGGTCTCCGGCGCCGCCGACTCGCTCGCCCACGCCTTCCTCCGCGCCTTCGGCAGGGGCCGTGAGCCCTGGGCGATGGGCACCGTCGGATCCCTCGTCTCGATTCCCGTGTTCTGCGACTCCGGGTACGTCATCATGAACCCCCTCGCCCGCTCGATCGCCCGCGTCAAGCGCGGCGGCTACATCACGCTCGCCCTCGCCCTCGGGGCCGGCATGACGCTGACCCACCACATGGTCCCGCCGACCCCTGGCCCGCTCGCGGCGACCGGCATCCTCGGCGCGGATCTCGGAGCCGTCATCCTCACCGGTCTCATCTTCACCGTCATCCTCCTGCCGGTCGTCGTCATCTACGCCCGCTGGATCGGACCGAAGCTCGAACCCTTCCTCAACGTCAAGGTCAAGCACGACGTCTACGCGACGGTGACCGCGGGAGCCCCGGAGACTGCAGGAACAACGGCGACCGCGGCTCCGGGCACGCCCGCCGCTGATGCGACGGCCGCCGGATCCGCAGCGCCGGGCACCGGAGACGGCATCGCGGGCCCGCGGATCTCGGGAGCCAAGCAGCCGGGTGCGTTCCTCGGCTTCCTCCCGCTCATCATCCCGCTGCTCCTCATCGTCGCGAACACGGTGTCGACGGCGATCGACCGCAACGCTCAGGGGATGCTCGCCGGCGATGACTATGAGCCGTCTTCCTGGGTCGCTCCCATCGCGTTCCTCGGCAACCCCGTCGTCGCCCTCATCATCGGCCTCGTCCTCGCCGTCTACACTCTCCTGCCGCGCCTGACCCCGCGCACCCAGGTCCAGAGCTGGCTCGCCGACGCCGCCGCGTCGGCCGGGCTCATCCTCCTCATCACCGGTGCCGGCGGCAGCTTCGGCATGGTGCTGCGTGAGTCCGGGGTCGGAGACGCCCTCGCCGAGGCGATCGCCTCGATCAGCCTGCCCGCTCTCCTCGTCCCGTTCATCATCGCCTCCCTCGTGCGCATCGCACAGGGTTCGGGCACGGTCGCCATGATCACCGCCGCCTCGGTGACGGCCCCGCTCATCGCCCCGCTCGGACTCAGCCCGCTCGTCGCGGTCATGGCGTGCACCGCGGGATCGATGGTCTTCTCCTACTTCAATGACTCGTACTTCTGGGTCGTCACCCGCTTCGCCGGCCTCGACGGGGTGCAGGCGATCAAGGGCTGGTCGGGGATCACGACCGCCGTGTGGCTGGGTTCCATTCCGCTCCTCTTCGTCCTCGACGCGGTCGCATGAGCAGTGCAGACGGCGACGCTGAGACGTCGCGCATCCTCATCATCGCCGACGACCTCACCGGCGGGAACGCGTGCGGGGCCCTCTTCGCCGAAGCGGGTCTGCGGACGATCACCGTGACCGGCACGAGCGCGACGGAGACGGTCGACCTCGACGTCCTCCTCGACGACTACGACGCCGTCGTCCTCAACGCCGACTCCCGGCACCTGCCCGCCGCCACCGCGGCCGAGCTCATCGCAGAGCTCGTGACGAGCGCCGGGAACGTCGACCTCGTCGCCTGCCGGATCGACACGACGCTGCGGGGCAATGTCGGGGTGAGCGCCGAGGCGGCGCTGACTGCCCGCCGGCAGCTCGCCGCCGGCGCGGACGGCCCGGCCAGCAGGGTCATCGGCCTCTGCATTCCCGCCTTCCCCGCCGCCGGCCGCACGACGGTCGAGGGCCTGCAGCTGCTCGACGGGCGGCTGCTCGAGCACACGGAGCTGCGCCGCGACGTCCGCTCCCCCATGCGCACCTCCGATGTCGCCCAGATCCTGCGCGACGGCACCGACCTCGACTGCCATCTCATCGACATCTCCCAGGTGCTCGCCGGTCGTCAGGCGATCCGGGAGGCGGTGCTCGCCGGCATCGCCTCAGGTGCCGACGTCATCATCGTCGATGCACTCACCACCGAGCACATCGAACTCGTCGGCTCCGTCGTCGCCGCCGTGACCCGCGAGATCGCCGCCGGTGGGGCGACCCGCCTGCCGGCGAATCCGGGCACGGGCGAGCTCCTCGACTGGGTGACGATCGATCCCGGCCCCGGCAGTCTCGCCCTCGCCCTGCCGCTGCTGCCGACCCGCCCCAACGGTGTCATCCTCGGGATCTCCGGTTCGGCCACCGAGGTCACCCGTGCCCAGCTCGCGACGCTGAACGAGGATCCCCGCAATGCCGTCGTCCGCGTCGTGCTCGACGATGAGGGGCTGCCCGATGTCGAGGCCACGATCGCACGGGTCGACAGCGTCACCTCGGCGAAGGCGATCATCCTCGCCACCGTCGTCGACGCCTCCGACCTGCGCGAGCTCAGCAGCGCCGCGTCCGAGGAGACGACCCGCAGGCTCGCTGCCATCGCCGAGCTCATCATGACCTCCCCGGCCGTCACCGGCCTCTACACCACCGGCGGCGATGTCACTGCCGCGGTGATGCGCGCCGTGGGCGCCGTCGGGATGGAACTCGAGCGGGAGATCATCCCCCTCGCCGTCGGCGGTCGCCTCGTCGGCGGACGCGCCGACGGTCTGCCCATCGTCACCAAGGGCGGGCTCATCGGCGATGCCGACACGGCAGCCCTCTGCCTCGACTACCTCATGGCGACCTCCCGGGTCGGGCAGGGATGAGCCCGATGCCGACCACCGACCGCACCACCGAAGGAGCATGACATGACCGCACCCGTCCTCGCCGTGACCGTGGGAGATCCCGTCGGGATCGGCCCGGAGATCACCGCCCAGGTGCTCGCGGAGTTCTCCGCCCGCGACGACCAGCACGGCGTCGCCGTCGCCGATCTCGCTGTGATGAGACGCGCCGTCGACGTCCTCGGACTCGACGTCGAACTCCGCCCGATCACCGACTTCGCGACCGCCTCGGCGGGTGAGGGCGTCATCGACGTCTTCGACATCGGCGTGCTCGGTGACGACCTGCCCGACTGGGGCGTCGTCGATGCGCGCGCCGGCCGGGCCGCGGTCACGGCCATCGAAGTCGCGACCAAGGCGGCGATGGATGAGGAGATCGCCGGCATCGTCACCGGACCGATCAACAAGGAGGCCGTGTGGCAGTCCGGCTCTGAGCACCTCGGGCACACGGAGATGCTCGGTGAGCTCACCGGGGTGACGAAGCAGGACACGATGTTCGTCGTCGAGAACGCGAAGGTCCCCGACCACAAGCTCCAGATCTTCTTCGCCACACGGCACATGTCGCTGCGGAAGGCGATCGACGCGCTGTCCGTCGAGACGCAGATCGATTCGATCGAACGCGCCCATCGGGCCCTGCAGCTCTACGGGGTCACCGCTCCGCGCCTCGCCGTCGCCGCCCTCAATCCGCACGGCGGGGAGAACGGGGCGTTCGGGGACGAGGAGATCGAGATCCTCCGCCCCGCCGTCGATGCCGTCAACGCCGCCGGCCGGTTCGACGTCGCCGGCCCCATCCCCGCCGACTCCGTCTTCCATCAGGGGCTGACCGGTCGCTTCGATGGGATCCTCTCGCAGTACCACGACCAGGGGCACATCGCCTCGAAGACGTACGATTTCGACGGCACGATCTCCGTGACCGTGGGCCTGCCGATCCTGCGCACCTCCGTCGACCACGGCACGGCCTTCGACATCGCCGGACGGGGACTCGCCGATGCCGGCACGATGCGCTCGGCCTACCGTGCGGCGATCGGCTATGCGCCTTTCGTCGACGGCATCCGCGCGGAGTACCTGCCGCGGTGATGGCCGTGCGCAGCGGCACGGCCAAACGCCGCGACGACATCCGGTCCCGGCTGAAGTCGGGGGCGTGGTCGATCCCGCGTCTGGCCGCTGAACTCGGGACCTCGGAGTCGACGATCCGGCGGGATCTGCGGGAGCTGGCCGAGGCCGGCGAGGTCATCCGCACGATCGGCGGGGCGACTGCCGCCGGGTACGTCGAACCCCCGCTCGGTCAGCGGATGGAGCACCAGGCCGAGGCGAAGGACGCGATCGCCGCCCACGCCCTGAGCCACCTGAGCGGGCAGGTCCGCACGATCTTCCTCGACGCCGGATCGACGACTGTGCGGGTGGCCGAGCGCCTCCGTGACCGCGATGACCTCACCGTCATCACGCGAGGTCTCGAGATCGCCCTGACGCTCGCACACCCGAACGGTCCGCGTGTGACCATGGTCGGCGGTGAGGTCTCGACGCTCTCACACGGGACGACGGGAGCGCTGAGCGATCACGCACTCGCACGCCTCCACGTCGACGTCGCGTTCCTCGGCGCCGACGCCGTCGACCCGGACGTCGGGATCGGAGAGCCGACGCTCGCCGAGGCGCGGACGAAGGAGCTCATCGCCGAGCGCGCCCGCAGCGTCATCGTCCTCGCCGACTCCTCGAAATCCGGTCGCGAGGTCCCGGCGTGGGCGCCGCTGCCCGACGGGTGGATCTGGATCGACGAGACCGGCGCACGAGCCACCAAGTGAACTGCGGCAGCACCCGTCGTCAGACGCCTGCGGGAGCGAGCACGATGTCGAAGCGCGTGCGCGACCACGGCACGTCACCGAGATCCCGGCCGTCAGGGGTGGGGGTGCCCGCCGGCTGCTGCGCGAAGTCCTTGATGAGGGAGTCCTTGACACCGAAGACCGAATCGCTGGTCAGCAGTTCGTCACCGGAGACGAAGATGTGGGTGACGAGCGTGCGCAGGCCTGAGGCCGTGACCATGAAGTGCAGGTGGCTCGCCCGCATCGGCGAGCGCCCCGTCGCCGCCAGCAGCCGTCCCACCGGGCCGTCGTCGGGAATCGGGTACGGGGTGGGGGTGAGCGCCCAGAACCGGAACGATCCGTCGTCGTCGGAGAACAGATGCGCCCGCCCATAGACGCGGTCGTCATCGTGCTGGACGTCGTAGAGACCGTCCTCGTCGGCTTCCCAGACCTCGATGCGAGCACCGGGCACGGGATTGCCGTCGGTGTCGCGGACGACGCCTTCGACCCAGCACGGCTCTCCGACACCGCCCCCGGCGATGTCCCCGCCGGCGGGAATGAGCGGGGCGTCGTCGACGAAGAACGGTCCGAACACCGTCGCCTCGGTGGCATCACGGTACGGCTGGTTGCTCACGTTGATCGTCTGCATCGATGCGCCGAGGACGTCGGAGAGGAGAATGAATTCCTGCCGGCGGTCGTCGGTGATGTGTCCGACGTCGGTGAGGAATCCGATCGCCTGATTCCATTCGTCCTCGGTCAGCCGCACGTCGCGGATGAGTCCGTGGAGGTGGGTGACGACCGCGGTCATCAGCTGCCGGAGGCGGTCGTCGGGGGTGCCTGAGAACGAGGAGATGACGGTGTCGATGAGCCTCTCCTCGACCGCGGCCGGGGTGAGCCCGGCAGCGCCCCCGGACGCCTCGGCGGTCCCGGCTGTCGGGCCCTGCGCAGCGATGGTCTGCGGGTCGTCGCCGCGCCAGGCGGCGGTGAGCAGCGCGGTGAGGTTCTCCCGCGTCACCGGCTGGGGGTTGTCACCTGGGATCGCTTCGAGGGCGAGGTCGACCGCCTCGGCGATGTCCCCGGAAGCGAACCCCAGCTCCGACAGTGCCCGCGGGGCGCCGACGGCCTCGCGCAGCCGCTGGAGTCCGGCGACCGCGGTCTCGGCTCCGAACGCCTCCGCCATCCGCGCTTCGGCCTCGGGCACGGCGGGGGCGTTGAAGGCGAGCACATAGGGCAGGACGATCGCGTGGGTCTGGGCGTGTGGGAGGTTGAAGGTGCCGCCGAGGACGTGGGCGATCTTGTGGTGCATGCCCGATCCCGCCGAGGCGAAGGCGACGGCGGCGAGGTAGGCGCCGTAGAGCGTGGACTCGAGCCCGGCCAGTGCGGAGGATTCCGCGCCGAGCTGCGGCAGCCCCTCGCTCAGCGCCTGGATGCCCTCGACGGCGAGCGCCCGGTTGATCGGGTCGGCGGCCGGGGCCCACAGCGAGTCGATGCAGTGGGCGAGGGCGTTGAGGCCCGAGGCGACGGCGAGGTCGTGAGGCAGGCCGCGCAGCAGTTCGGCGTCGTAGATGACCGTGCGCGGCAGGACCGCATCATCGACCCCGGTGCGCTTGCGGCCGTTCTCGGTGCGCCCCCACACGTTCGTCGCCTCTGAGCCGGAGAACGTCGTGGGCACGGCGATGACGGGGATCCGCGTCTGCAGTGCGACGGCCTTCGCCAGCCCCGTCGCCGAACCGCCGCCGACGCTGACGACGAGGTCGATGTCGCCGATTTCGGCGGCGGCCACGGCACGGTCAGCCACCTCGGCGGGCACGTGCATGACGACCTCACGGTGCCACAGGGCGACCGGGAAGTGCTCGGTGAAGTCGGTGACCTTGTCCGCGGCGGATCCGGAGACGATGACCATGACCCGTTCGGCCCCGATGCGCTCGACCTCCGCGGCGACTGAGGCAGCGACCTGCCCGGTGCCGAAGACGACGCGCTGGCCGAGGGTGGTGTGCGTGAAATCGAGGGTCATGCGATGTCACCGAGCCTTTCGTCGGAGTCTGCCGGTCTCGTCGCCAGGATAGCGGCGAGAGCTGAGGTGAGCTGGTCGGCGGCGTCGTCCGGCAGGGACGGCACCCGCCACGCGACGTGTTTGTCGGGACGGACGAGGATCGCACCGTCCTCGGCGACGTCGCGGAGGCGATCCCAGTCGAAGTAGAGGTCGGTGACGTCGCGGTCGGGGCCGATGACGACGGTGCCGATGTCGACGCCGAGGCGCTGCCCGGCTGTCTGCGCCGCCTCCTCCCAGCCGGCGCCGGTCGTCCCGGTGATGAGAGTGAACCGGGTGTACGGGGCGAGGTCGTGAGTGGAGAGCTTCTCCCGCGAGTTGCCGACCCAGGCATGGGGCAGGCGCACACCGGGATCCGTGCCGGCCTGGTAGTAGAGTTCGGGATCGCGCGGGTTCTCCGCAGGCTCCCGGTCGTCGGCGACGACGGCCGTGGAGACGTAGCGCTGTCCGAGTTCGACACCGTGGGCGTTGAACTCGTAGTTCTTCACCTCCATCGCCTCCCTCACCCTCGCGCGCATCGCTGCGCCGTCGGCGGTGGCGTCCTTGCGGGCGGCGATCGCCTCGTTCATCTCCTCCTCGGTCTGGTCCGGAGTGAGCCCGAGGGCGTCGAAGAGCTGGGCGAACTCACGACCGGACTTGTTGGCCCGGGTGACGATCTGCTCGGCGACCGGGGCGCGCTCGGCGCTGTAGGTCTCGAGCAGCTCCTCTCCGGCCTCGCCGCGGAGGACGGCTGCGATCTTCCACGCGAGGTTGTAGGAGTCCTGGATCGAGGTGTTCGATCCCAGTCCGTTCGACGGCGGGTGCTTGTGCACGGCATCCCCCGCGCAGAACACCCGGCCCGACTGGAGGCGGCTCGCATACTGTTCGTTGTTGCCCCACAGCGAGATCCCGGTGATCGTCGCGTCGAGGTCCGGGTCGCCGATGAGGTTGCGCACGATCTGCAGCGCGTCGGCCTCGGTGACCTCCGGCGGCCCCTGCGCGATGTCGAAGCCCCACACGATGAGCCACTCGTTCCACGGTCTGACCATGCGGACGAGTCCCGCGCCGATGCCGCCGATGTTCGATCCCGGCTGGATGACCCAGTAGAGGACCGAGGGCCGGTGCCCGACGAGCTTCTCGAGGTCGGCGGTGAAGGTGATGTTCATCGACCCGGCGATGTCCATGTCCCCGACCATGGGCAGGTCGATGTCGGCGGCGACCTTCGATCGGGCACCGTCGGCGCCGATGAGGTACTTCGCGCGGATCGTCAGCACCCGGCCGGTCAGGCGGTCGAGGACCTCGACGTCGACGTGGTCCGGATGCTGGGTGTGGGAGAGGTATTCGGCGGAGAAGCGGGCCTGCGTGCCCCGCATCGTCGCATTCTTCACGAGGATCGGCTCGAGGTAGGTCTGCGGGATGTCGCAGTTGAGCGACGGCGAGGCGAGTTCGTAGTCGGCGTGTCGGGCGGGGTGGTTTCCCCAGGTGAGGATCCGACCGATCTCCTCACCGGCGATGGACGTGCAGAAGACGGTGTCGCCGATCATCTCGTGCGGGGTCGCCTCGGCGAGGACCTGATCCTCGATGCCGACGTCGCGGAAGATCTCCATCGTCCGCTGGTTCGTGATGTGGGCCCGCGGGGTGTTCGCCGTCCACCGGTACTTCGTGATCATGATGTTGGGGATCCCGAGGGTCGAGAGGAACAGCGCCGCTGAGGCGCCTGCCGGACCCGAACCGACGATGAGGACGTCGGTGTCGACGATGTCCCCGTCCGGGGTGGCTGTCTCTGCGACTCCGTCGTCGAAGATGACCATGGTGACTCTCCTTGTCGTGTGGTGCGGTGGTTTCCGCTTGGCCTCGAGGGTGGCACGGGCCGGTGCGCGGGGTCATCTCGCCGAGGTGATCGTGGCCGAAATCGTCAAAAAGCTGAGATCTGGGTCACGCGGGCACGGTTACGATGAGAGGCATGATCGCGAGTGCGGGAGACCCACCGGTGCGAGCGCGGTTCTCCACCGACGCCGCGCCTCCCGCACGCCGTGTCGAGGACTGGGAGGCCTACCACGCCGCGGCCCTCGTGGGGCTACGCACGGTCTCCGCCGGCGGCGCCGCCTTCCGCGCGGTGACCTCGACCCTCGACCTCCCGCAGGTGCGCATCGCCAAGGTCACGGGCACTCCGCACTCCGTGCGGCGCGGGCCTGCCGAGATCGCCGGCCACCCGGCGTCAGGGGCACTCGTCTATCTGCCGCTGCGGGGAGCGAGCACGTTCGCCCATCGGGGAGGACAGCTCACGCTGGGGCCAGGCCGAGGCATCGTCGTCGACGGTGACACCGCGTTCGCGCGCAGCCTCGGAGCCGGAGTCGATGAGCTCGTCGTCCGACTGCCCCGCCGCACTCTCACCGATCTCACCGGCGGGTCCTCGTGGCCGACCCCGACCGTTCTCGACCTCGACGACTCCGCGAGTCCGACCGCCCCGGGCCGGGCCTTCGCCGAGGTGGCCGAGGGTCTCATCGACCGTGGCCTCGGCGGGGGCGCGCCTCTTGAGGGCCGCCTCCTCGACCTGCTCGGCAGCGTGCTCACCGCGGCAGCACCCGGCGGGGGCATCGTCGAGGAGGCGCTCACCGTCATCGCCGACCATCACCGGGAGCCCGATCTGAGTGCCGCGCGCATCGCCGGTCACCTCGGGGTCTCGGAGCGGCAGCTGACCCGCATCCTCGCCGAGGCGGGGCTGAGCGTGCCCCGCGCGGTGCTCGGTGCCCGCCTCGACACGGCGGCCGGGCTGCTCGCCGATCCGCACGCCGCGGGCCTGAGCATGGCCGAGGTCGCCGCGAGCAGCGGCTTCCGGTCGGCAGCGCAGTTCTCCCGCACCTACCGCGACCGCTTCGGCATCCCTCCCCTCCGTCACCGCCGACAGCTCTCAGCCGAACTCCCCGGCAGCTGAGCCGGTGGGCGAACTGGGCAGGTGAACGGCGTGTCAGCCGTTGAGGTTGTGGAGGGCGATGAGCTCGCGGGCGCGCTCCCCGCTGCGCGCTTCGATCGCGTCGACGATCTCGACGTGGAGGTCGAAGCGGGACCGCACGTACTCCGGCAGCGGGGCGTCCGCGCTGCCGGCGATGCTCACGGCGTGGTCCTCGAGCAGCCCGAGGACGCCGAGGTAGACGGATCGGAGCATCTGGCTCGGCGACGCCTCGGCGATGACGCGGTGGAGCGCCCAGTTCGCCCGGGCGAACTCGAGGTGCTCGCCGGCGTCGAGGGCAGCGCGCATTCTCTCCAGCTGTCCGCGCATCCCGGCGATGTCGGCCGCCTGTGCGGAGGCCACGGCGTCGTCGATGAGCAGCGGGTCGAGGGCGTCACGGATGCGAATGGCGTCGGGGACCGACGGTTCGGCGGTGTCGAGGGCGAGCATCGCATTGCCGAGTCTGGCGATGGCGGACTGCTCGTCGACGAAGATGCCGCCTCCGGGTCCGGGCTTCATCGTCACGTATCCGCGCGCTTGGGCCAGGGCGAGCGCCTCGTTGAAGGTGCCGACGGACACTCCGCATTCGGTGCGCAGGGTCTCCTTCGTCCCCAATCGGGTGCCCGCAGCATGGCGCTGGGCGATCGCGATGATCATCGCTGTCGCGGTCTCCGTGCGGCTCGCCGCGGTTCCGGCGGACGTCGCCGCCGCCTCGGCGATCTGCTTCGTTGCAGTCATCGCCACCTCCTTGTCACGTCACTCTTGATTATCCACGATTCGCTGATATCGTAATCATCATAATCATTATATCGATTAGCTCAATGAGGAGTACGGCATGACCGCACAAGGATCCATCTCGGAAATCGGCTACGTCTCCCTGCTCACCAGGGATCTCCACGCCTCCATCTCCAATGCCGTCGACGTCTTCGGTCTCGTCGAGACGGAGTCGACGGCGAAGAAGGCGTTCCTCACCGCGCAGAACAAGCACCACGAGCTCGTCTACACGCAGTCCGACCAGGACGCCGTCGACCATCAGGGACTCGTCGTCGAGAACTCCGCGGAGCTCGAGGCGATCCGTGCCAAGGTCGATCGCGGCGGCTACCGGATCGTCTCCGAGCAGCCGATCGAGGACCACATCGAGGAGGGCTTCGCCTTCGTCGGTCCCGAGGGCTTCACGTGGCAGATCTACACCGAGAAGCTCGACTACAGCATGCTCAAGCGGGGCACGACGGCGCCGGACCGTCTCGGCCACACGAACATCCAGGTCCTCGACGCCCCGGCTCAGACGGAATTCTTCAAGGACGTCTTCAACTTCGCCGTCTCCGACCAGATCGGCAACGAGCACTTCTTCATGCGGTGCAACAACGACCATCACGGGGTCGCGATCTTCACTTCGAACAAGACGGGCATCCATCACCACGCCTGGCAGGCCGGGAATGTCTACGACCTCGTCCGCCTCGGCGACCGCCTGGCCCGGCGGGGTGCGCGACTGGCCTGGGGGCCGGTGCGGCACGGGGCCGGCGACAACGTCGCCGTCTACTACGTGGAGCCGACCGGCGCGGTCATCGAGTACTACTGCGACATGGAGACGATCCGCGACAAGGATCGCCCGGCCCGCCATTGGGATCCCGACGATCTCTACTGGATCAACCAGTGGGACGGTCAGGTGCCGGCAGACATCCTCGATCACGGAATTCCCAATCGTCAGCGCTGAGCTTCGCGCCTGACCGCCATCACGATCAAGCCACCGACACAGAAGGACACCCATGAAACTCGCCAACCACAACTCCCGCGCCGTCATCGTCACCTCCGACAACCAGGGCATCGATGTCGCCACCGCCAGTGACGGTCGATTCGGACCCGAGATCCAGAACGTCTACGACCAGTGGGAGGATTTCCTCGCCTGGGCGCCGGAGGCGACCGGAGAGACCGTGACCATCGACCCTGCGCAGCTCGGAGCGGTCTCCCCGCGACCGCTGCAGTCGATGGGAGTGGGCCTCAACTACGCCGAGCACGTCACGGAGAGCGGCTTCGACACCCCGGACAAGCTGCCGCCCGTGTTCCCGAAGTTCCAGTCCTCGATCACCGGGCCCTACACGACCGTCAAGCTCGTCGCCGAGGGGGACAACGACTGGGAGGCCGAGCTCGTCATCGTCATCGGCCGCGAAGCCCACGACATCGCCACGGGCACCGGCTGGGACTACGTCGCCGGCGTCACGATCGGCCAGGACATCTCGGAGCGCGTGATCCAGCTCGACGGTCCGGCTCCGCAGTTCGGGCTCGGCAAGTCCTTCCCCGGCTACTCCCCCACGGGTCCGTGGCTCGTGACTCCCGATGAGCTGCCCAACCGCGACGATCTCGCGATCTCGGGCACCCTCGACGGAGAGGTCGTCCAGGACGGACGCACGAGTCAGATGCTCTTCGACGTGCCCTCTCTCGTCGAGAAGCTCGCCGAGATCATCACCCTTCACCCCGGGGACATCATCTTCTCCGGAACCCCGTCGGGAGTCGGCTTCACCCGCGAACCGCCGAAGCTCATCCAGCCGGGGCAGGTCCTCGAGACGACGATCGAGGGCATCGGCACGATCCGCCAGGAGTTCGTCGGCTGATCACCGGGCCAGGCCGCTGAGGTCGGGTCGGCACAGAGGGGCGGAGGCGCAGGCCTTCGCCCCTCTGTACGCGCTCTCTCGAAAAACCGGAACGCTGCGCGGAGAAACTCCACAGAATTCGAAACCAAGTTGCCTTTGCTTATCTCTCATGCCGAACGAGGTTGTGATCGATTCGCCCTCGCCCCTATAGTGGCGAGCATCGGCGCGAACACCGACGTTCTCGATGCCGACTCGTTTCGACCTGCCGGAGGGTGAGCCATGCGCTATGTAGTCGGACTGACGAAGGACAGCAGGGGCCGCGACGCGATCTCCTTGGCGACGACTCTGGCGCAGTCACTCGATGACCCCGGCGCGGTGGAGATCGATCTCGTCCACGTCATCAGCGGCGCGCGCCCGGATGATGCCGCCACCCCTCAGGAGCGGGAGTACCAGCGCCTCAAGGCGGACGAAGCGGAGGAGTGGATGGCGAAGTCCCTCTTCCTCATCCCGAAGACCCTGCGAGCGCGCGCGACGATCCACTTCGCCGACTCGATGGCGGAGGGGATCCTCGAGGTGGCCGCCGCCGGGCGCACCGATCTCATCATCGTCGGAGCGGCCAGCCACGGACCGTTCCGCCGTTTCACCGTGGGATCCGTCGCCAACGCGCTTCTCCACACCGCCACCGCCCCGGTGGCCCTCGCTCCGGCAGGCTACCTGCCGCCCAGCGATCTCACCCGCATCACGTGTGCGCTGGGCACTCGGACCGGCGCCGAGGCGGTGCTCCAGGTGGCCGTCGACTCGGCCGTCCTCCATCGCGTCCCTCTGCGGATCATCTCACTCGTCTCCCTCGACGCCCGCGCCGCCGTTCCCGCGGCGAACGCCCCCGACAAACACGCCGAGCGCGTGCTCGAGGAGGCATCGGCCAGCGTCGGCGGCGCCGTCGACGTCTCCGTCGACATCGCTCGCGGACGCTCGACGGAAGCCGCGATCGAGAGCCTCGACTGGAGCGAGGGAGAGATCGTCCTCATCGGGTCGAGCCGACTGGCTCAGCGCCACACGATCTTCCTCGGAACGACAGCCAACAAGATGCTGCGCAGTCTGCCCGTGCCCATGGTCGTCATCCCCCGGTACCATCCCCTCGACGGTGCGGACAGTCCGTCCCAGCCGATCTGAGATGAGCGCGAAATCCGACGATCAGCACGACCGTCGCCGGACCGAGATCCGATCGCCGATCGAGATCAGCGCCGCTGCCGATGAACCCCTGTACCGGCAGTTGCGGAAAGCCCTCGAGCATCAGATCATGTCCGGAGCGTTCAACCTCGACACCCCCCTGCCGTCCTCCCGGACGCTGGCTCGCGAGATCGGAGTCTCACGCAACACCGTCAACGCGGCGATCCAGGAACTCGTCGCCAGCGGACTCGTTGAAGCCCGCTCGCGCAGCGGCCACTTCGTCAATCGCGAGCTCGTCGAGGGAGAGACGGAAACGACTGAGCGAGTGCCGGATCGAGCGGAGTCGATCGACTGGGCCGCAAAGGTGCGCGTGGGGGCGGACGCCGCACTGCCGGAGATCGTCAAGCCCAAAGACTGGCGCTCCCGTCCGTTCCCCTTCGTGGCGGGCCAGATCGATCCCGAGGAGTTTCCCCGCCTCGCCTGGGCGAAGGTGCTGCGCACCGCGATGGACCCCGAACATCTCTGGCACTCCGTGCGCGACGCCGTCGACGAGGACGATCCGATGCTCGTCGACATGCTGTGTCAGCGAATCCTGCCGGCGCGCGGCATTCACGTCGGCGCGGAGAACGTCCTCATCACCGCCGGCTCGCAACAGGGTCTCGACCTTCTCGCGCAGATGCTCGTCCGCCCCGGGATGCGCGTCGGAGTCGAAGATCCCGGATACCCAGATGCCAAGCACTCCTTCGCCCGGATGGGAGGGAGCCTCGAGGGCATCCCCGTCGACCGCCGTGGAATGGTCGTTCCCGACAGCCCGCCCGATCTCCTCTACGTCACACCCAGCCATCACTGCCCGAGCAATGTCACCCTCGACTCAGCACGGCGGCGACAGCTCCTCGCGCTGACACGCGCCGCCGACTCGCTCATCATCGAGGACGACTACGATTCGGAGTTCCGCTACCGTGGCAAGCCCACCCCTGCACTCAAAGCACTGTCGGGGTCCGATCATGTCATCTACCTCGGGTCGTTCTCCAAGTTCCTCGCCCCCGGTCTGCGGCTGGGCTACATCGTCGCCGATGCCGGGCTCATTCGACGGCTGCGCACCCACCGCCGCTATTCCATCCGCCACGTCTCCGGGCACACGCAGCGCGCCATGGGTCTGCTCATCGAATCCGGGCAGTATCAGCGCACCGTCGTTCGCCGCCGCAATCATCTGCGGCAGAAATGGCTGTGCCTCACCGAGGCGCTGACAGCCGAACTGCCGTGGACGATCCCCTTCCCGGCCGGCGGGGTGAGCGTATGGATCGCCGGTCCGCCCGAACTCGACGCCCGCGAGCTGACCGCCGAGTGCCTGCGGCGAGGGGTCGTCATCGAAGGCGGTGACGCATACTTCCTCGAACCGCAGCGCTCGCGCAACCATTTCCGCCTCGGCTTCTCCGTCATCGGACTGGACGCAATCCCCTCCGGTGTCAAGGAGTTGAGAATCGCGCTCGAATCCCTGCTCGGCAGTCCTCTGACCAGCTGAGATGCTTCCTCCCAGCTGGTACCAAAGAAATGCCACCGGATTGGGACTTCAGCCGCGCGCCCGTCGGAACCAGAGTGAGACCAGGATCACTTCCATCGGTGATCTCGGCCGTGCACAACGTCGTGACGGCCACGACTGCAGGATTGGAGAGTCGCGTGACGAACTCGGATATGAGAAGCCGTGCACAGAAGCACCTGTTCCCTCACTTCACCACCGGGAAGGTGTGGAACGACGACAGTCTGCCGATCATCGTCGGCGGTGAGGGAAGCTATCTCACCGACGAGAACGGCGACCGCTACCTCGACGGCCTGGCCGGCCTCTTCTGCGTCAACATCGGACACGGGCGCACGGACATCCCACAGGCCGCTTTCGAGCAGATGAGCCGACTCGCCTACTGGACGAACTGGGGCTCAGCCCACCCAGCAGCCATCGACGCGGCGACCTTCATCGCCGAGCACGCACCGGGCGACCTGGAGACCGTGTTCTTCGTCAACTCCGGGTCCGAAGCCGTCGAATCCGCCGTGAAGTTCGCACGCCAGTACCACGTCGCGCAGGGCGAACCGCAGCGCACGAAGATCATCGCCCGCGACATGGCGTACCACGGGACCACTCTCGGGGCCCTCGCCGTGACGGGGATTCCGGCCTACAAGGCACCTTTCGGCGATCTCATGCCGGGCGTCTTCCACGTCCCCAACACCCTTGGGGAGACGATCCCCGAAGGCGGCACGGCTGCGGATCTTCCCTCGATCCGCGCCATCCGCGAGCTCATCACCGCCGAGGGCGGGGACACCTTCGCCGCGCTCTTCGCCGAGCCTGTGCAGAACTCCCGCGGTGCTCTCGTTCCTCCTGACGGCTACTGGCAGGAGCTTCGCAGGATCTGTGACGAGCACGGAATCCTTCTCGTCGCCGACGAAGTGATCACCGGATTCGGACGCCTCGGCGAGTGGTTCGGTTCGATCAAGTTCGACGTCGTCCCCGATCTCATCACCTTCGCCAAGGGCTCCACCTCCGGCTATGCGCCCTTGGGCGGCGTCATCATCCGCAAACCGCTGGCAGAAGAAGTGCTGGCCTCACCGCAGGCGGGCCTGTTCACGCACGGCGCCACCTGGGGCGGGCATCCGGTGAGCACCGCGGTCGCCGTGGCGAATCTGACGGCCGTCGAGAACGAGAACGTGCTCGGCAACGTCCGCAGCCTCGAACCCTACTTCCAGAACGGCCTCGACCGGATCGTCGACGATCATCGCAGCATCAGGGAGTACCGGGGGGCCGGATTCTTCTATGCCATCGAGATGATGGGTGATCGGGAGACCGGTCGCGAACTCACCCCGGAGGAGTCGAAGACCGTTCTCACCGAGGTGATCCCCGCGGCGATGAGAGAGGTTCAGCTCATCACGCGGCCCGACAACCGCGGGGCGACGATGCTCGTGCTCTCACCGCCGCTGACCGCCGACCAGGACGTCCTCGACGACCTGCTCACGAAGGTCGATCACGTCATGAGCTCAGTCGACGCCCACCTCGGCGCCTCGCTGCTCACCACCGTCTGAGGCAGCGATGAGCAGCTCACCGGTCGCAGACGCCGCGCCCGACCTCGCCGGGAAGCCGACTGCGACGCCGGACGGCATCGACGATCTGCTCGTCTCACGAGTGTGCGAGGAGGGCG
This sequence comes from Brevibacterium sp. 2SA, assembly GCF_005502845.1. Taxonomy (NCBI): domain Bacteria; kingdom Bacillati; phylum Actinomycetota; class Actinomycetes; order Micrococcales; family Brevibacteriaceae; genus Brevibacterium; species Brevibacterium sp. 2SA. Next base: position 129,335 of record NZ_SCMW01000002.1, read on the forward strand.
CGGGGCTGCCCGCACCCCGGATCATCCTCCCCGAGGGAGACGATGAACGGGTGGTGCGTGCGGCCGGTGCGCTCGCTGACCTCGGTTTGGCTCCCATGCTCGTCGGCGATGCGAGCACGGTCTGCTCACTCAGTTCGGAAGGCGGCCGGAGTCGGCGGGTCCTCCCGTCGATCGCCGTCGCCGACCTCGCCCACGGCGCGGCCGGCGGCATCATCCGAGCGAAGGCGGTGGGACGACATGCGGAAGCGGCCGACACCTGGTTGAGCGATCCCGTCCACCTGGGAATGGCCGCCGTCGAGGCCGGCATCGGGGACGTCGTCGTCGCCGGTGCGACTCGCCCCACTGCCGACGTCATCCGCGCTGCGCTGCGGATCCTCGGTCTGGCTCCGGGCACCGCACTGCTCAGCTCGTCGTTTCTCATGAAGCTCGCTGACGGCCGGTATCTCGGGTTCGGCGACTGCGCCGTGGTGCCGAACCCGGATGCCGCCGAGCTCGCCGCGATCGCCCGCGCCACCGCGGACACCTTCACCTCGATCACCGGGGAGTCGCCGGCGGTGGCGATGCTCTCGTTCTCCACCGCCGGCTCAGCCGATCACCCCGACCTCGAGATCATCCGCTCGGCGACAGCCGCCCTGAGCGCCGATCACCCCGAGCTCGAAGTCGACGGGGAGCTCCAGTTCGACGCTGCCCTGATCGACTCCGTGGCGCGCGCCAAAGCACCCGATTCGACCGTGGCCGGGCACGCCAATGTGCTCATCTTCCCCAATCTCGCCGCCGGCAATATCGGCTACAAGATCGCTGAGCGCCTCGCCCATGCACAGGCCTTCGGGCCACTGCTCCAGGGCTTGTCCTCGCCTGTCAACGACCTTTCCCGCGGTGCCAGCGCAGCCGACATCGTCAATGTCGCCCTCATCACCGCCCTCCAGCATCTGACGACGCAGAGCCGCAACCGGCACTCCGGCGCAGATCCCACTCAACGTGCGGCCGCGCGGCGCACCGGCGCCACGGGCACCCGCCCTCAGCGCCCCCATTCACCGCGCCGAACGATCACACGTTCGTGATTGAAGAAGAGGTTCCATGTCCGAGTCAACAGAGCATTCGACCCCACAGACAGCCCCAGCCATGACCGCACACCACGACCACAATCAGCCTGAAAGACTTGCGAAGACGCTCAAACCGCAATGGGTCTTCGCCATCGCCCTCGGCTCGGCGGTCGGGTGGGGAGCATTCATCCTTCCCACGGACTGGCTCGCCACGGGCGGACCGCTGGGTGTGCTCACGGGTTTCGGCATCGGCGCAGCCCTGATGATCGTCATCGCGGTCAGCTACGGCTTCCTCATCCGCACCTTTCCTGTGTCCGGTGGTGAGCTCGCCTACGCGCTCATCGGCTTCGGTCGCGTGCAGGCGTTCTTCGCAGGGTGGTTTCTCACCTTGGGCTACATCTGCATCGTCGCCCTCAATGCCTCGGCGCTCGCGCTCCTCTTCCGCACGCTCATGCCCTCGATCATCGAAACCGGATATCTCTACACGGTCGCCGGATGGGACGTCTACCTGCCGGAGGTCCTCATCTCAATCACCGCGCTCATCGTGTTCGCCCTGCTCAACATCCGCGGCAGTGCGATCTCCGGCCGCATCCAGTTCTGGGCCTGCGTGATCATGATGGTCGCCGTCGCCGCGATCCTCATCGCCGTGCTCGCGAGTCCGATCTCCGTCATGGCGAACATGTCGCCGAGTCTGCCCGACGGCGTCGACCCGTCGGCGGCGATCTTCGCCATCGTCGCCATCGCCCCGTGGGCCTTCATCGGATTCGACAATGTCCCCCAAGCCGCAGAGGAGTTCGACTTCTCCCCGAGCAAGGCGATGCGGCTGATCATCCTCGCCATCCTCGCCGCCGCGGCCCTCTACATGGCGATGGTCTTCGCCGTGGCGGTCGCCGAACCGTGGCAGGAGCTCGCGACGTCCGGATCGGCGTGGGGCACCGCCGAGGCGGTCACCGGAATCATGGGCGGCTCCGGCCTGTTCCTGCTAGCCGTGGCCATCACGATGGGGGTGAGCACCGGCCTCAACGGCTTCTACGTCTCCGCCAGTCGCATCCTGCTCGCCATGGGCCGGGCACAGATGATTCCGCCGGTCTTCGCCCGTCTCCACCCGAAGTACAAGACCCCGCACATCGGAATCCTCGCCGTCATGCTCATCTGCCTCATCAGCCCATGGTTCGGCCGTGCCGCACTGACGTGGGTCGTCGACATGTCCTCGATCGGCGTGACGATCGCCTACCTCTACACCTGCCTGTGCGCCTTCCGCATCTTCCGTCCCAGCAGTGAAACTCCGGCCGCGGATGCCCTGCCGGGCACCTATTCGACGGTGAAGAAGGTCCTCAGCGGTCTCGGTGCCGTCATTGCAATCTTCTTCATGTGCCTGCTCCTCATTCCGGGTTCGCCCGGAGCACTGGGCAAAGAGTCCCTCATCGCTCTGGCCGTCTGGATCGTCATCGGCATCGTCTTCTTCGTCTCCCGGATCAGGCACAACCGCCGCCTCACGGACGCTCAGGTCGACATGCTCGTCCTCGGAAGCGAGCGTCCGGCGCCGACCCGCTTCAGAGAACGCGCGGAGCTGCGCCGTGAGGGCGCACTGCCGCAGGCCGATGACAGGACGTCACGCGAGGGATGAGAATGCTCGCGGGCTGAGAGTCCGAGCGCCACGGCGGTGATGTCTGAGCAACCGGTCACGCTCAGACTTGACCGCCGTGGCGTCCCAGCGCGGTTCGCAGAGCCTCGACGACCGCGCGGGTCGAGGCGCGATCTCCCAGCGTCTCCGGGTCGAGAGCGATCGCCGACTGGTAGAAGTCGGAGACGTCGCATCCGAGGCCGACTCCGATGAGGTGACGGTCCGGACGCGCTTCGGCCGTGATCGTCGCAACGAGGTCCCGCGCCAGATAGTCCTCGTCGTTGGCCTCCGCGGTCGCCCCGTCTGCCGGACTGCCGTCGCTGACGACGACGAGCACGGTGCGCGCGGCACCGACCCGGTCGAGGCGCGTGAGCGCCCAGCGCACCGCTTCCCCGTCGACGCCCTCCCGGTACAGCGAGAGCTTGAGCAGGCCGGCCAGATCGAAGCGAGCCCGGCGGGCGGTGGTGGCGGAATCCTTGAAGACGAGGTGGTCGATCTCATTGAGTCGACCGATGCCTGTCGGCGAACCGGACCTCTGCCAGGACGTCTTCGGTCGTCCGCCGTTCCACGCACCGGTGGTGAAGCCGAGGACTTCGGTGACGACGTCGAGACGATCGAGGGCGGTGACGAGACCATCGAGAAGTGCGGCGATTCCGGCGGCGTGGGGCTTCATCGACCCCGAGCAGTCGAGCAGGAACGCCACCGCAGTGTCCGGCTGACCTGTCGTCGTCACATCCCTGAAGACACGGCGCTCCCCCGGTGAGGTGATGAGACGGGAGAGTCGGCGCGGATCGAGGACGCCGGATTCTCCGTCCTCCAGATCGCAGACCTCGACCGGAGCGGCGACGACGGGCTGGAGTCGACTGATGATCGGCGCCACCGGAGCTCGCCGGTCCTGCGTCTGCTCATCGAGCTGCCGACGCAGATCACGCAGCTGAGCCGGGCGGACGACCTCGGCGATGTGACGCGTGGTGTCGAAGCTCGCGTCCCAGATCGCGTAGCCGCGACCGGCCGTTCCCGGCGACTCCGACGACCCGCCGGGGGCGGCGAAGGGGCTCTCGGAGACATCGAGAACGAGCGAGAACGCCGACGCGGTGACCCCGCGGCGCGGTCGGACGCCCTGGCCCCACTGCTCCTCGTTCTCGGCCATGCGCGCCGCCACGAAGGCGGCGAAGTCGAGTGCGGCGGGAAGGAACGCCGATTGGGACGTCCGAGTCCGTCGCAGGCGGACCAGGAGCCCACCCATGTCGGCGGCGAGATCCGCTCGCGTCGCCTCGACGAGGTCGACGCAGTCCTCGCTGATCGGCTCTCCGGTGAGCGTCGAGCGCGCGACCACCGTGATCGTGAGCAGGAGGATCCCCTGGTGGGTCTCGTGCAGCCGCGAACCGAGGAACTCCCGGCACCACTCGGTGTGGCGCTGCGCGAGATTCTGTCGCACCCCGGGCAGGTCCGCCAGGGCCTCGCACCGGAACTGCTCGAGGACCTCGACGACGAGCCGTTCTGCCGTCGAGTCAGGAAGGGCTGACCTGTGCTCGCCGAGGTCGCTGTGCCGCATCCGCAGCGCCATCGCATCGGCGGCTCCGCGCAGGGACGAGAGGCCGGCATCGGCCACCGAGGGATAGAGATGCGGCGCGTTGAGAGGAAGTCTCCCGTGGGCGCCGATGGGACGGGCGCCCCAGCGGTCGAGGTCGGGGTCTCCCGACAGTGCCCGCATCACACCTGCCAGTGTCCGGTCGATGCGTCGCTGCTCGTCGGCGCTCCGCGAACGGGATCGGGCGGCGTCGTCGCGGTTTCCCGACGCGACTCGCGGTCGGGTCGACGGGTCCACCTCAGTCCACCGACAGCGAGGTCAGCACGGCGGGATCGGTGCCGAAGCCGCGTTGGAGGAATTCGCCGAGCAGGACGTGTTCAGACGGGTCGCAGCGGTTGGCGAAGGAGAACTTGAAGGCGAGTTCGACGTCATTGAAGATCAGCGCATTCTGCGCCCAGGAGATGACGGTGCGCGGAGACATGAGAGCGGAGAGATCCCCGGCGGCGAAGCCCGTGCGGGTCATGTTCGCCACCGAGACCATGGTCTCCGCCGTTTCCCTCCCGAACCGCTCGACGAATCCCGGCACCTGGCCGGTGACGACGTCGAACTCACGCTGCGGCGTCAGATAGTCGAGCTTCGCGACGATGCCCCATCTGTCCAGCTGGGCCTGGTTGAGTCGCTTGACCCCGCTGTAGAGACCGTTGAGGTTGCCCAATCCGACGGTGTTCGCCGTCGCGAAGAGACGGAACTGGGGGTGCGGACGGATGACGCGGTTCTGTTCGGTGAGCGTGAAGAGGCCCTCCCGCTCGAGCAGCCGCTGGATGATGAACATGACCTCGGGCCGGCCTGCGTCGTACTCGTCGAAGATCAGCGCCATCGGTCGGCCGAGGGCGAACGGAACGATTCCGTCTTCGAAGCGGGTGCGCGGATGGCCGTCTTCGATGACGACCTGGTCCTTGCCGACGAGATCGGTGCGGGAGATCTGACCGTCGAGGTTGATCCGCATGACCGGCCAGTTGAGGCGTGCCGCGACCTGCTCGATGTGCGTGGACTTTCCCGTGCCGTGCAGACCCTGGATGAGGACGCGCGAATTGTGGGTGAACCCCGCGAGAATGGCTCTGGTCACCTCCGGGTCGAAGCGGTAGTTCGGATCGATGTCCGGGACGAGGCTGTCCTCGCCGGCCAGCCTCGGCACCTGCAGGTCGCCGTCGAGACCGAAGAGCTGACGTGCGGATTCCCAGGTGGTCGTGGCCGCGGCCGGTGGTGGGTCGGACATGGCGCTGCGCGGATCCGTGGCGGTGTGCATGGTCGGCGCTCCCTTCGTCTGGTGTTCCCCGAAGCGAGAGGCGATCCGCTCCGGCGACGCACTCGTGGTCAGATCAGGCGATCTCGGTGCTGCGGTCGATGTCGTCGATACGGGAGATCTTCTCGGCCGCAGCCTGCACCAGCGGCAGGAGAGCGACGAGATCCTCCTCGGACTTCCGGAGCACCGGAGCCTGAATGGCCACACACTGATTCGACCGCCCCGCTTCCCCGGGGACGAGCACGGCCAGGCACACGAGCCCGTCGAGGTACTCCTGGCGGTCGACGGCGAATCCCTGCTCCCTGATCTCGGTGAGCTCCGCGTCGATGCGGTCCGGATCGGTCATCGTGTGAGGGGTGAAGGCCGGCAGCTGCGAACCGGCCAGCAGACGGCGGCGCTGAGTCTCACCGTACTGGGACATGATCATCTTCCCGCTGGCCGATGCGTGGATCGGCACTCGGGCTCCCGCTTCGAGGTGGACCCGCAGGGGATGCTGCGTCTCGACACGATCGAGATAGATGACGTCGCTGCCCGCGACCGTCGTGAGATTGCAGCTCTCCTCGACATCCTCGGCGAGCTGAGCCAGGATCGCACGACGAGCCCCGTGCCGAGTGTCGTTGAGCAGAATGTCCTCGGCCATCCGCCGCAGTCGCGCACCCGTTCCGTAATGGCGGCCGTCGCTGTGCCGCGTGATGAGACCGGCGCTCTCGAGCTGCTGAAGCATTCGGTGAAGCGTGGGCTTGGGCAGTCCGGTCTGCACGACGAGGGACTGCAGGGTGAAGATCTCGTCGCGCGTCGAGATCAGCTCAAGCAGCGAGATGAGGCGCAGCGCCGGCGTCTCCCCGACGAGCGAGAGTTCGGTGCCGAGGCCCGGTTCCGCAAGATTGTCCATGAGCACGCCCTCCTTGGTGTCTCGGAAAATCATACCAAACGGATTAATAACCGGAACACGTATTGACGCGGTCGCCCGCCTCCGCCTAGTGTTCTAGGTGTTCAACTTTTTTAGCTGAATTGAACGAATAAACGAGACCTCAAAGATGTGGTCTTCCCAACCTCAAGGAGGAGTTGGCATGACAGAACTCGCTGATCGGACTGAGGTCGAAGCACCCGAACAAGCTCCGAAACCGCAGAAGATCACCTCCTCGGAGGCATTCGTCGAAACCATGGTGGCCAACGGCGTCACCGATGTGTTCGGCATCATGGGATCGGCGTTCATGGACGCGATGGACATCTTCGCGCCGGCCGGCATCGACTTCGTTCCGGTCGTCCACGAACAGGGTGCAGCCCATATGGCCGACGGTTACGCTCGCGCATCCGGCCGTCACGGAGTGGTCATCGGGCAGAACGGCCCGGGCATCTCGAACTGCGTGACTGCGATTGCGGCGGCCTTCTGGGCGCACTCCCCGGTCGTCATCGTCACTCCCGAAGCCGGGACGAACTCGATCGGGCTCGGTGGATTCCAGGAGGCCAACCAGCTGCCGATGTTCCAGGAGTTCACGAAGTACCAGGGCCACGTGACGAACCCTGCTCGCATGGCCGAGTTCACCGCCCGCTGCTTCGATCGGGCCCAGTCGGAGATCGGGCCCACGCAGCTCAACATTCCCCGCGACTACTTCTACGGCGAGGCGACCCCCGACATCCCGCAGCCCCAGCGCATCGATCGCGGTGCAGGCGGCGAAAAGAGCCTCAACGATGCCGCAGAACTGCTGGCCCGGGCGAAGAACCCGGTGATCATCTCCGGAGGCGGAGTCGTGATGGCCGACGGAGTCGAGGAGTGCATCGCCCTGGCCGAGCGCCTCGGCGCCCCCGTGGTCAACAGCTACCAGCACAACGATTCGTTCCCCGCCAGCCATCCGCTGTGGGCAGGCCCTCTGGGGTACCAGGGGTCGAAGGCGGGAATGACCCTGCTCAATCAGGCCGATGTCGTCCTCGCACTCGGCACCCGCCTCGGCCCGTTCGGCACGCTCCCGCAGTACCAGTTCGAGTACTGGCCCACGGATGCGAAGATCATCCAGGTCGATGCCGACCACAAGATGCTCGGGCTGGTGAAGAAGATCGACGTCGGCATCTGCGGCGATGCCAAGGCAGTGGCCACAGAGCTGCTCGCACGCCTCAACGACAAAACGGTCGTCAGCGACGCCACCAAGGACGAACGGGCGAATCTCATCCGTGCGGAGAAGGAGGCCTGGGAGGCCGAGCTCGACTCCTGGACACACGAGAAGGACGAGTTCTCCCTCGATGTCATCGACGAAGCAGAGAAGGAGGAGGGCAACTGGCTCCATCCGCGTCAGGTTCTGCGTGAACTCGAGAAGGCGATGCCCGCCGACGTCATGGTCTCCACGGACATCGGCAACATCAATTCGGTGGCGCACAGCTACCTGCGGTTCGAGCGACCGCGCAGCTTCTTCGCCCCGATGAGCTTCGGCAACTGCGGCTATGCGCTGCCGACGATCATCGGCGCGAAGCGGGCCGCTCCGGAGCGCCCGGCCATCGCGTATGCCGGTGACGGCGCATGGGCGATGAGCATGGTCGAAGTCCTCACTGCCGTCCGCCATGACATCCCCGTCACTGCAGTCGTCTTCCGCAACCGCCAGTGGGGTGCGGAGAAGAAGAACCAGGTCGAGTTCTACGGTCGCCGCTTCATCGCCGGCGAGCTCGACAACGGGGAGAGCTTCGCGGCGATGGCCGAGAGCATGGGCGCCGATGGGATCGTCGTCGACAGGCTCGAGGACGTCGGCCCTGCGCTGCAGCGAGCCGTCGATGCGCAGATGAACGAGGGCAGGACCACGGTCATCGAGATCATGTGCACGAAGGAGCTCGGCGATCCGTTCCGGCGCGACGCACTGCGGATGCCGGTCCGCACACTCGACAAGTACAAGGACTACGTCTGAGGATGAGGACCAGGGGCGCGCGGCAGCAGGCCGTGCGCCCCTTCGCCGTAGGGAGACTCCATTGAATTGGTACATCGTCTGGATACTCGCGTTCCTCGCCCTGCTCTTCGCCGTCAGCCTCCGCTCGTCGAAGACCGTCAAGACGGCCGACAACTACGTCATGGGCGATTTCAGTCTCGGCTTCTTCCCCATCTGCGGATCGGTGATCGCCACCGTCACCGGTTCCGCGGCCCTCATCGGCGCCGCCGGCAAGGGGTTCACCCTCGGTGTCTCCTACCTCATCACCAGCCTCGCCTTCGTCGGCTTCACCATCGCCACCGTCATCGTCCTCGGCCCGACGATCCGCAGGCTCCGGCTCTATACGCTGCCGGAGCTCTTCGCCCGCAGGTTCGGCAAAGCCGCAGCCCTCATCCCTGCCCTCATCACCGGACTGCTCTACATGACTCCGACATTCGGGATGCAGCTGGTCGGTATGGCAGCCCTGCTGTCGTCGGTGACGCCGATCTCGACGTTCTGGGGAGTGCTCCTCGGCTTCCTCGTCACGCTCGCGTTCACCATGATCGGCGGACTGCCAAGTGTGGCCTGGACGGACGCGATCCAGACTGTTGTCATCCTCGTCGGGGTGGTCCTCGCTCTCGTCGTCGGCATCGCCGCGCTCGGCGGTCCGGCGGAGGTCGTGGCAGCCACTCCCCCGCAGCTGCTCGAGTTCGACAGCATCGGCGGCATGGAACTCCTCAATTGGTTCCTCATCTTCGGGCCCTTCTACATCGTCTGGCAGACCACCTGGCAGCGGCTGACCGCCGCCAGGACGCCGAGGATCGGATACTCGGCCGTGACGATCGGTTTCATCGTGTCCGGCCTCGTCAGCGTCGTCGCCGTCCTCATCGGCATCGCCGCCCTCCAGCGGTTTCCCGCCGACACCAAACCTGACCTCGTCTACACGAGCTTCATCTCCGAGATCTTCCCGCCGTGGCTCGGAGGCCTGCTCATGGTCTCGCTCGTCGCTGCGCTGCTCACCGGCGCCACCTCGTTTCTCCTCAGCGGGGCCATCAACATCTCCAAGGACATCTATCAGGGGTGGGTCAACCCCGGTGCCGGGGACCGGAAGATCCTCTTCGTCTCGCGGATGTCGGTCGGCGCGATGGCGGTGCTCGGGCTGGTCATTGCCCTGCTCATCGACGACATCATCGCAATCTACGAGCTGGCGCTGACGTTCACCGCGTCGACGCTCGTCATGCCCGTCCTCGCGGCGATGTTCTGGCGCCGGGCCACGTCGACCGGGGTCATCGTCAGCATGGTGGCGGCTGCCGCCGCGGCGGTGGTGTGGAGGCTGTCGGGCACTCCCTTCGGTCTGCACGAGATCGCGCCAGGACTTCTCGTCTCAGCGATTACCCTGGTGACCGTCAGCCTGGTGTCTCGGCACTCTGCCAACGAGTCCGTCACCGCCTACGCGCTGGAGGGACGCGAGACACCGACCGACGAATCGGCCGCCGACCACGAATCGAGGACACTGAGCAATGAATCCTGAGGACACCATCGTCTACCCCGCGCGGCGGATCCACACCGGCGATCCGTCGTACCCCACCGCTGAGGCCGTGGCCGTGCGCGGAGAGCGGATCCGTGCGGTGGGCACCGTCGAGGAGCTGCTCACCTACCCGGGGGCTGTCCTCGACGAGCGCTACGCGGATGCTGTCATCCTCCCGGGATTCGTCGAAGCGCACACCCATGCCGGCACGGGCAATGTGTGGAAGCAGACGTATGTCGGCTACCTCGACCGTACAGAGCCCAGCGGACACCACTGGCCCGGCTGCACAAGCATCGACGAAGTCGTCGAACGGCTCAGGGTCGCCGAGGCTGAGCTCGACGATCCGCAGCAGCCGCTGCTCGCGTGGGGATTCGACCCCATCTACTTCCCTGGGCAGGCATTCACCGCAGCCGACCTCGACGCCGTGTCGCTGCACCGGCCGATCCATGTCATCCACACGAGCGTGCATGCATGCGTGGTCAACTCCGCGGTCATGTCGCGTTACGACATCAGCGCAGAGACGATGGTGCCGGGCGTGGTCAAGGACTCGTCTGGAGCACCGACGGGCGAACTGCGGGAGTTCACCGCGATGGCGCTGGTCAGTGACCTGACCGAGGGCACCGGTCCGCTGAGCATCGACGCGGCGGCGCTGCGGGCCTTCGGACAGGAGGGAGTGAACACCGGGACGACGACGCTGACCGACCTCGGGTCACTGACGCTGATGGATGATGCCGGCGTCGACCTCTATCGCAGCGTCGTCGACGAGACCTTCCCGGCTCGGCTCAATGTCTTCCATTTCGGTGCGGGCGTTGGAGCGCCGAGGCCGTCACTGAGCGATGATGCCGAGCGCCTCGTCGACCTTGCGGGACAGTCATCGGCGCACTTGCGTCTGGGCAATGTCAAACTCATGCTCGATGGCTCGATCCAGGGATTCACCGCGCGTCTTGAAGCGCCGGGCTATTTCGGGGATGAGCCCAATGGGCTGTGGAACGTCACCCCCGAGGAGTTCTACGCGGCGTTCAGCGTCTTCCACCGCGCAGGACTGCTCATCCACGTGCACTGCAACGGCGACCAGGCCACCGAGCTGTTCCTCCAGACTCTGCAGCGCGTCCTCACCGAATCCCCCCGGCCGGACCACCGGCACACGTGCACGCACTCCCAGCTGACGACGGCCGCACAGTACCGGCGCCTGGCAGCGCTGGGCGCCTGCGCGAACATCTTCGCCAATCACATCTTCGCGTGGGGCGATCAGCACATGGACATCACTCTCGGTCCCGATCGCGCCCGACGCATGGACGCTGCCGCCACCGCACTGCGGGCGGGAGTCCCGATCTCCCTGCATTCGGACTCGCCGGTCACCCCGTTGGGACCGCTGCGCACCATGACTCACGCCGTGACGCGGAAGAGCCAGACCGGACGGGTGATCGGCGGCGGCGAGGCGATCAGCGTCGACGAGGCCGTGCGGGCAATCACGCTGGGAGCGGCCCATATGCTCCACATGGACCACGAGGTGGGTTCGCTCGAGGCGGGCAAGTACGCCGACTTCGCCATCCTCGCTGCCGACCCGTACGAGGTCGCCCCCGACCGGATCGGCGATATTCACGTCCGCGGCACCGTCGTCGGCGGCCGCCATTTCGACTCCCGCATCGCCGACCCTGCAGACAGCTGATGAGCGCACGTCTGGGCATCATCGGCGGCTATCTCGGCTCAGGCAAGACGACGCTCATCAACGCTCTGCTGGCGGCGGGGACCCTCGGACGCACAGCTGTGCTCGTCAATGATTTCGGAGAGATCAGCATCGATGCCTCCCTCGTGGCGTCACAGACCGAGGACACCGTCGAACTGACAAACGGCTGCATCTGCTGTCAGATCACCGATGACCTCAGTCGCGTGATGCGCGCCTTCTCCGACCGCGACGATGTCGACCAGGTCCTCGTCGAGGTCAGTGGGGTCGGCGATCCCACTGTGCTCGGAGCCTGGCGGCGCTTTCCCGGTTTCTCGCCGGGTCCGATCATCGTCTGCGCCGATGCGACGAATCTCCGCAGACTGCTGTCCGACCGGTTCGTCTCCGATCTCGTCGAACGCCAGATCGGCGGGGCCGACATCGTCCTCGTGACCAAATCGGACCGTGCCTCCGCCGCGGACATCGCATGGACCCGACAGGCGAGTCTGCGGTTGGCCCCGAACGCCGAGATCCTCGACGACATTCCCCCGGATTTCCCTGTTCGGCTCCGCGGAACCGAGGACCGCCCCATGGCGGGCACGGTCCCCCGCTCCTCTGCGTCGGCACCCGATGCAGGTGGTATCCACAGCTCACGCACGGTTGACGGACTCGATGCTGTGGATCCGGCCGAGATCCTCGCCATCCTCTCCCACAACCGAGCGCTGCTCGCTCGCGCCAAGGGGTTCATCAGAGACACGCACGGATGCTGGCACGAAGTGCATCTGGCGTCCGGGCACGCTGAGTCACGCCCCCTGCCGCGATCATGTGCGCCGCCGGACATGGCACTCGGCACCATCGTGCTCATCGCCGCCGGAGACGACGCGCAGAGGACCGTGGACACGGTCGCGTCCGCGCTGGCGGCGGTGCGCTGACTGATTCAGCCTTCCGACGGTGCGTCTCTGCTTGACCGTCCTCACCGCGGGTGCCAAACTGAACGAACGATCAGTGACTGGAGTCACGAGCTCCGCGACGAGGCGGAGGCGGCCCGCTCACGGCACCAACGGAGGACGAACCCGGTGAAGCGCAACCTGTACGACGATGACCATGAAGCCTTCCGCGACACCGTGGGCGCCTTCCTCGACCGGGAGGTCGTGCCGCACGTCGAGGAGTGGGAGGAGAACCACCTCGTCGACAGGAACATGTGGGAGAAGGCCGCGGCGGCCGGCATCATCGGGCTCGCCATTCCCGAAGAGTTCGGCGGCGCCGGCGTCGAGGACTTCCGCTTCGAGATGGTCCGGTCGGAGGAGATCGCCCGTCGAGGCGTCGGTGGCGTCACCGCCGGCTGGGGCGTGTCCGACGGCATCGTCCCCGGCTACCTCATGGCCTTCGGAACGCAGGCGCAGAAGGAGAAGTACCTCACCGGTCTCGCGACCGGTGAGATGATCGGCGCGATCGCGATGACCGAGCCGAATGCCGGCTCGGACCTCCAGGGCATCACGACGAAGGCCGTGCGCGACGGCGACGACTGGATCCTCAACGGGGCGAAGACCTTCATCACCAACGGCATCCACGCCGACTTCGTCATCGTCGTCGCCCGCACGAACCCCGAGGCCAAGGCCGCGCGCGGCACGTCGCTCTTCATCGTCGACGCCGACACTCCGGGCTTCGAGCGCGGGCGCAAGCTCAGGAAGCTCGGGATGGACGCGCAGGACACCGCGGAGCTCTCGTTCACCGATGTCCGCGTTCGGGCCGACGCCCTCCTCGGCGAACTCGACAACGGCTTCATCCACCTCATGGTCAACCTCCCCACCGAGCGCCTCCTCATCGGCTCGGGCACCCTGGCTGCAGCGCGCGCCGCCCTGACATGGACGGCGGACTACGTCTTCGACCGACCGGCGTTCGGCCAAACGATCGGGGACTTCCAGAACACCCGCTTCGAACTCGCCGAGCTCGAGACCCGGGTCGACGCTCTCGAGGCGTTCATCGACCGGTGCGCGCTGGCCCTCAACGCCGGCGAACTCACCGCAGTCGACGCCGCCAAGGCGAAATACCTCGGCTCCGACCTCGAGATCGAAGTCGTCAACCGCTGCCTCCAGCTCTTCGGCGGCTACGGCTACATGCTCGAATACCCCATCGCGCGCGTATTCAAAGACAACCGGATCCAGGCGATCTTCGGCGGAGCCAATGAGGTGATGAAGGAACTCATCGGCCGCGACATCGCGCAGCGCCACCGCACACGCTGAGGCCGTGGCACCAGAGCCCGATCAACCTGTGATGCCGATCACAGAAAATCATTGACGCACCCGGCTTCTCCTCAATAGGGTGAATGGCACTGAACGAATGTTCACTCGGAGGGTCGGCGCGGACTTCATCACCGACGATGCGCGTGCGCGACCGCCGACGACGCTGGAGGCGATGACGCGATGAGCTCTTGGTTCGATACTCGACCGTGGATGACGACGTGGGGCGACATCGCCCCGACCCCGCACGTCCTCGATACGTCGACGACGCTGCGGGACCTCGCGGCAACCGTCGCGGCGCACGGCGACGAGGTGGCGCTGACGTACTTCGGGTTCGCACCGACCTGGGCGGAGTTCGACCGGTATTCGACAGCGTTCGCCGCCTACCTCAGCGACCAGGGCATCGCACCCGGGGACCGGGTGGGCATCTACGACCAGAACACCCCGGCCTTCATGATCGCGACCTATGGGATCTGGAAGGCCGGCGGTGTCGTCGTTCCCCTCAATCCGATGTACCGCGGGGAACTCGAGCACGTGTTCTCCGACGCCGAGGTCAGAGCGCTCGTCGTGTCGAAGGCGGCCTATCTCGATCGCGTCCGGCCCTTTGCCGCGGACATTCCCACCATCGTGCTCGCCGATGACCGCAGCTACCAGGTCGACGGTCCCGAGAAGCTCTTCGGGATGTTCGACGCCCTTCCCGGAACCCCCGGGGTCAGTCCGGAACCGGGTGCGCCGGACCACCTCGGCGGGCCGGACTTCCAAGCCGTCGTCGGCGCCTACCTCGATTCGGACTTCACACCCGTCGACGTCGCGCCCGAGGACGAAGCACTCGTCGTCTACACCTCAGGAACCTCGGGTCGGTCGAAGGGAGCATCGGGCACGCACGCGGCGGTCTCGAGCAACTCCCGCTACAACATGCGCAATTCGTGGTTCGAACCCGGCGACGGCTACCTCACACTCGCCCCGATCTTCCACATCACCGGGTTCATCTGCCAGTTCATCGCCGCGGTCTCCGGTGGCGCGCGCCTCATCCTCAACTACCGGTTCGAACCGGAGTCGTTCCTCGGACTCATCGTCAGGGAGCGGCCGACGTACATGGCGGGACCGGCCACCGTCTACACGGCGATGCTCGCCCACCCCGCCGTCACCGCTGACCATTTCTCCTCATTCAAGCGCGTCATGTCCGGAGGCGCGCCACTGCCCGAGGGACTCGTCACGAAGTTCAAGGAGAAGCTCGGCATCGACATCGGCCAGGGGTACGGGCTGACGGAGACGATGGGGCAGGCGGTCAGCGTCCCGTACGGATTGCAGGCCCCGGTCGATCCCGACAGCGGCAACCTCTCATGCGGACTCCCCCAGCCGGACACGATGGTGCGGATCCTCGACGACTCCGGTGAGCCGGTGGGCCCGGGCGAACTCGGCGAGGTCGCGATCTCGGGCCCCGAGGTGGCCTCGGAGTACATCAACAACCCCACGGCCACGTCCGATCAGATCCCGGCCGGAGAGCTGCGCACCGGGGATGTCGGCTACATGAACGAGGACGGGTGGCTGTTCATCGTCGACCGGAAGAAGGACATGATCAACGCCTCCGGCTACAAGGTGTGGCCGCGTGAGGTCGAGGACGTCCTCTACACCCATCCGGCGATTCAGGAGGCTGCCGTCGTCGGTGTTCCCGACGAGTACCGCGGTGAGGACGTCGCCGCGTTCGTCACCCTGCAGCCCGGCGCCGAGGCGACGCGTGAGGAGATCATCGCCTACTGCCGTGACCGTCTCGCCTCGTTCAAGGCTCCGCACCAGGTAACGTTCGTCGACGAGCTGCCGAAGACGAGTTCGGGCAAGATCCTGCGCCGCACGATCCGCGCCGATGCCGCCGAGGCGGCGCAGGCGGCCACGGAGGCAGCCTCAGGCGACCGTGGAGCCGCAGCCGGCTGATCCCATGTCCGGGCCGACCCCCAGATCGCACCGACCCGGCCCCACCGACCTACCCCAGGCTCACCCGGGACGCCCCGCCGACACGGGCGAACCGGTCGGGCTGGCAGGTGAGCAGCACGACCTGCGCGGTCTCGCCGATCCGGCCGAGGATGACGTTGAGGGCGGAAAGCCTCTCGGGGTCGGCGAACCCGAACGCATCGTCGAGGATGACCGGGGCACCGGTCCGCGGATCGACGAGGGCGGCCACAGCGAGGCGCCCGATGAGGGAGAGCTGCTCCTTCGTTCCGCCCGAGAGCGAGTCGAAGGGCACGGTCGTGCCGTCGAGCGTCCGTGAGGCGATCTCGAGGTCCTCGGAGACCTCGACAGCGAAGGTCGGTCCGAAGACCATCCGGCCCAGCCGCTCGATCTGCTCCTTGAACGGCGCCACATACTTCCGCTGGGCTTCGGCCTTGTGCGCATAGACCGTCGAGCGCAGCAGCGCGATCGCCTGCGCACTCCGCTCGACCCTGGCAAGTCTCGCCTCCGCCGTCTCGAGCGACTCCCGTGCCGCCTCGACCTTCTCGAAGATGCCCTCACTGAGGCGATCGTCGATGAGCGCCGTGAGCTGGTCGACCTCCTGCCGATCCGCAGTCTGCTGCGCCTCGTTGTCGGCGACGACCTTGCGGGCGTTGTCGCGCCGGGCCTCAAGCGTCTCAGGATCGGCCGCCTCATAGGCCGCTCTCGCCTCGCCGAACGCCGCCTCGGCCTCCTCAGCCCGTGTCCCAGCCGCATTCCGGGCAGCGTCGAGACTCTCATCGGAGTGGTCGGCCTGCGCGGCGGCCACCGCCGCCTGCAACCGCTCAGACTGCGTCCGAGCCTCCTGCAGCGTCGTCTGCGCACGCACCGTGTCGACCCGCGAATCGTCACGGACGGCGCGGGTGCGCTCGAGGTCGGCTTCGGCCTCGGCGACCGCTGTCTGCGCCGCGTCCGCCGCTGCTTCGGCCTCCGCCACGATCTCCTCGAGCTCGTCGACGGACGCGACACCGTCGGCGCTCCGGTCGTCACGGGCGGCCTTGTCGTGGGCGTCCTCCGTGCTGCCGTTATCACCGGCGATGAGCGCCTCGGCGCGCGCGAGCTTCGCATCGAGGTCGTCACGTTTGTCCCGCCCGAGCACCGCCGTCAGCGTCGCCGTCGTCTCGGTGACGATCGCCTCGGCATCCGCTCGGCGATTCGCCTGCGCCCGCGCCTGGTCGAGTGACTCGACACCGAGGCGCTCCATCTCGGCGGTGAGCGCACGTTCGGCAGTCGTCACGGCACGATCGAGGTCGACCGGGGAGGCTCCCGGGCTCACGGTGATATCGGCGACGCCCTCGATGGCGATGCGCACATCGTCGACGACGGCGGCCTCGCCCGTCTCCTCGGCGGCGATGTCGACGCCGTCGACGGCGATGGGGATCTCTCCGAGGCGGGTGACTCGCACCTGTGCGGCCGCCGACCGCTTCGCGCCGGTCGCGATGCGCACCTCGGTGCCGAGCCCGACCAGACGGTCGACATCGGCGGTGGTGACAGCGATCGACCCGACGACCGCCCGTGCCCGGCTCCGCTTGTCCTCGAGCGTCCGGATCTCGTCGAGTCGAGTCCTCAGCGCGGTGACCTCGCCGCGGGCCCTCGCGCGTGCCACATCGCGGGCGGCATTCTTCGTCTGCTCCCGGGCGTCGACCAGCGCAGACCGCTTCTCCCCGAGGAGCTGCTTGGCGTCCTCGAACGCAGCTTCCCTCTCCGCGTGCGAGGATTCGAGATCGGCCGCAGCGGTCTGCGCTGTCCGGACCGCTGTCTCGGCGGCAGTGGCTTCGGCGAGGAGGGTCGTGCGCCGCTCCACCGCATCGGCGGCGAGCGCGGACTCCCGTCGGGCCGCCTCGGCGCGATCCTCGGCCGCGTCGACCGCGGTGCGCAGCTCGGCGACGGCGGCGAACGCAGCGTCGGCGTCCTCGCGTTCGCTCAGCGCCCGGGCCAGCCCATCCCGGACGGACTCGAGTCGGGCCGTTGCCCGCGCATGCCGGTCGACGAGCGCATCGAGGCTCTCGCTGCGGTCGACGAGGGACGCGAGTGCTTCACGCGCCTGGGGCACGGCTTTCTGCAGCTCACCGTACTCCCCCGTCGGCCGGCCCGACTTCGTGAAGTGCTTCGCGTATTCGGCGTCGACCCTCTCGAGGAACGCATCGTGGTCGGCGACCTCGACGCCCGTCTCCCCGAGCGCCGACTGCAGGGCGCTGATCTGGGCCATCGGCGCCTGTGCGAGGCTCTCTCCCTGCGCGACGTCGAGGGCGACGAGGAGGTCGACGTCGACGGTGTCGGCGAGGATCGCTGCGAAGCGCTCATGGGCCTCATCGCCGGAGAGCTGCTCGGGGTGCGGACGGAGGATCGACAGTGTCGTCGACTGGCTGCGCAGCCACCGTTTCGCGTACGTCATCTCGACGTCGCCGCTGGTCAGGTGGAGTTCGACCTCGGGGCCCGCGTCGACGCCGATGGGCTGGAGGTCCTTGATGCTCGCCTTCTTCGAACTTGCCTTGTCCTCCCTCAGGTGGGTGATCGCCTCATGGATCGAGGACTTGCCCACTTCGTTGGGGCCCTCGACGATCGTCACGCCGTTGGAGAACTCCACCCTCGCGTCGGTGATGCCGCGATAGTTCCGCAGTCGGATCGAGTGCAGTCTCATGCTCCGCTCCTCGCAAATCGGTAGAGGAGGCCCAGAGCGTCCTGCGCCGTGAGGGCCGCGGCGTCGTCCGCGGTGGCGCGTGCGGCGAGCTCATCGAGTGAATCCTCAAGGTACCCGCTCAGCCCGAGCCCGGCGAAGTCCTCATCGGCGGCGACCACGGCGATGTCCGAATGCCGCTCCCACACGGACACGAGTGCGAAGAGATCCCCGGCATGGTCGAGCACTTCGTCGAGGCGGGCCTTCGCTGCCGTCGACAGGGTGCCGCGGAGGATGAGCCACACCGCGGTCCGATCCTTCTCCGGGATCTGCCCGAGGCGGGTCTCCAGGGCAGCGACATCGTCGTCGGAGTCGACATCGGCCTCGATGACCGTGAACGTCCACTGCCCGACGGGGATCTTCTCGACGTCGACGGCGTGGGTCTCCTTGTCGATGTCGACGAGGAGGACGTTGCCGGGATCATCCTCGCGCCGCGAGGTCACTTCGGGTGACCCGGGGTACCAGATCCGCTCGGCCGCAGAGTAGGTGGCGTGCCGGTCGCCGAGGGCGACGAACTGCGCACGGTCCTCCCTCAGCAGTTTCTCCAGCCCCGCCTCGTCGATGGTCGCCAGCGAATCGCGGTCGGGGTCGAGCGAGCTCACGGCACCATGGCCGGCGATGATGCGCACCTGCCCGGCGGGCACCTCGGCGAGGTTCTTCGTGGCCGCGGCGACGAGATCGGTCAGCGGTCGCTTCGAGAACCACGGAGCCCCGACGACCTCGACGCCGGGGACCACCTCGGTGGGGGTGGAGTCCCGGAGGACCCGGACCCCGGCCGGCTGCCGGGAGACGAACGACGGGGAGTCGTAGATCGAGGACGCATCGAGGGGATCGTGGTTGCCGGGGAGGAGGACGACGGGCACCGTGAAGTCGGCGAGGACGTCGAAGGTGCGGGAGACGATGGCCCGGTCGAGCTGATTGGATTCGAAGACGTCCCCGCAGACGAGGACGAAGTCGACCTCGCGCGCGGTCGCGAGCTCACCGATCCGGCGGATCGCGTCGAGCCGGGCGCGCTGGTAGCGGGGGCGCGCCTCGGCGCTGAGGAAGTGGGCCGTCATGCCCAGCTGCCAGTCCCCGGTGGCGATGAATCTCATCGGTCTCCCTCCTCACGTCTGCCTCAATCCTATGTACGCTCCCGAGGCTACGGGACGGGCCTGACACGGACAGTGACGCACGTCATGACCGGGCGCGGCTCCCGTCCCGCCACCTCGGCGATTGCCGGCGCAATGGCCGAGGTGGCGGGAAATGAGGCGGCGGGACGGGAGGAGGGGCCCGACCGTTCGGTCGGACCCCTCCGGGCCGCTGCGCCGTCCCAGGGGATCAGCACGGGCAGTGCGATGCCAGGTGACGGCGGCGTCTGCGCGTCACATGATGCCGGTGACGACGAGGAGCAGCCACGTGAGCAGCGGGGCAAGGGCGACGACGATCGCCCCGTAGATGATGAGGTCGCGCCAGATCGTCCTCGCCGCCGTGCCCTTGGCATTGGCGATGATGAGAGCGCCGTTGGTCGAGAACGGGGAGACGTCGACGATCGTCGCCGAGATCGCCAGCGCCGCCATCACCGCGGTCGCGCTGAGATCGCTCTGCTCGAGCAGCGGGATCGACAGCGGGATGAACGCGGTGAGCAGGGCCGTCGAGGAGGCGAAGGCCGAGCTGATGCCGATGACGTAGCAGAGGACGACGGCGACGAGCAGGGGCACGCCGAGCGCCACCGCCATCGTCGAGAGCGAATCGATGACTCCGGCCTTGGTCAGGAGGCTGATGTAGACGATCATTCCCGACACGAGGAGCACCGTCGACCATGAGATCCCGGAGACGAACGTGTCCGCATGGCGCATCGAGGTGAAGGCGAGGACGAGACCGCACGTGAGGCCGAGGAAGCCGATGGGCAGTTCGAAGCCGACCGCGCCGATGACCATGACCCCGATGAGTCCGAGCGTCAGCCACACCTGCGGGGTCAGGGTCGACGTCCGCACCTGCTCCGGTGCCTTGAGGGCGAGACCGCCGCCCCCGTCCGTCTGACCGGGACCCGCACTGCCGTCGCGTCCCGTGCCGGGTCCGCTGCTGCCCGCGCCGAGGTTGTCGTCCGTGCCGTCAGTGACGGCCTCGGGTTCGGGGGTGGTGCGCAGCCGGCCGAGGGCCTTCATGACGATGACGGTGAGGATCGTGACGATGACGTTGATGACATAGGAGGCGAGGAAGAGCGCGCCCGTGTGGATCTCGAACCCGTTCTCCTTCGCGATGTCGCGGACGATGATGCCCGAGACCGAGATCGGGGAGAAGGCCCCGGCGTGGGCGCCGTTGATGATCATCGCGCCCATGACGACTCCGCTGTAGCCCGAGGCCGCGCTGAAGCCCATGGCGGCGGGGGCGAGCAGGGCGACGGCGGCCGGGGAGAAGGTGCCGAGCGAGGTGAGGATCGAGGCGATGCCGAAGAAGATCCACGGCACGATGCCGAGTCTCCCGCGCACCGCCCTGACCGCGAGGTCGACGAGGATCTTGATGGTCCCGTTGCGCTGGGCCATGCTGAAGAAGAAGGTCACGCCGACGATCGTGAGCACGATGCTCGCCGGGAACTCTTCGAGGATCTCCTTGTCATCCATCCCGAAGACGAAGGTGCCGAAGACGAAGGCGCCGACGAACCCCATGATCCCGATGTTGATCGGCCATTTCGTGGCAGCGATGAACATCACCACCAGTACGACGAGGATGAGAATCTGCACGAGGGTCATGAGGTGTCCTCCAACTTCATTGTCAGTGTGATCGTGCCTGAACTTGCTGGGCGCTGTCCGGTCGGTCCGGGCTCTGGGCGCCGAGGTGGCCGCGTCGGTCACCGTGTGTGCGACGGGTGTCGCTGGTGCTGGGGCGGCGGTATCGTGCGGGTGCGGGCCCACCTCCGGTGCTGGCCTCAGCCGACGAGCGGCAGGGCGATGTCGACGTCGGGGAGGTCGATGGCTGCGTTGGCGATCCGGCGGGCCACCCGCCGCACGCCGAGGCGCATGACCCGGCCGGCGGCGTCGAGCTGGACGCGGCAGGCGACGACACCGGCGGGGGTGCCGATGCGGATGCTCACCTCCCGGTCGTCGTCGGTGGGAGTGTCCCGCATGGGGTGGTCGGCGCCGAGGATGTCGTGGACGAGGCTGCCTTCGACGAAGGCGTCGCGGGCGACGGCGATCGCCGAGGTGATGCCGATCGCCGGGTGCGGATCGAACATCGAGACCATCCGGACGAGGATGTCGCAGTCGCCGGCGGCGATCCGCTCCCCCGTCGACGTCACGTAGTCCTGCGGGGCGGCGACGATGCCGATCTTCGGCACGGCGGGGCTGACCTCCTCCCCCTCGACGCTCAGCCCCATCGCCGGGGAGGCCGCGGTGCGCACGGCGAGCAGCTCCGGCACCCGCAGACGCACCTCGGGCAGGGTCTCCGTGCCGGTCATGCCCAGGGAATCTGCTGCGACGAAGCAGGCCGGCGCCCCGGCGTCGATCGCACTGACCGTCACCGTGCGGGTGCCGACGTCGAGCGCCGTCGTCGCCTGACCGAGCGGCAGGAGCTCCCCGGTCGAGACGCCGTCGACGTTGTCGAAGAAGACGTTGACGGGCACGCCGGGCATCGCGCTGCCGGGAATGGTCTCGACGCCGTCGGTCGGGATCCGGCGGTCAGGGGTGGCCACCTCGGCGACGAGCACCGAGCGGGTGTTCTCATTGATCATGCGCACGCTCGTGCGGTCCCCGGTGGGGCGGACGAGTCCGTTCTGGATCGCGTAGAGAGCGACGGCCGAGGCGCAGTTGCCGCAGTTCGAGGTGAATTCGACGGCGGTCGCCCCGATGCCCACCTGGGCGAAGAGGTAGCTGATGTCGATGCCGGGGATCGCCGAGGGCGAGATGATCGCCGCCTTCGACGTCGTCGACGACGCCCCGCCGATGCCGTTGAGCTGGCGGTCGTCACCGGAGCCGAAGGCCGCGGTGAGGGCGAGTGCGATCTGCGCGCGGTCGGCCGGCATCTCGTCGCCGGAGAAGAGCCAGCACTTCGATGTGCCGCCTCGGTACCACTGTCCGTGGAGTTGGCTGTCCACCTGGATGTCCTCGATTCGTCTCGACCCGGCTGCGGTGCCGGCAACTGTTTGTTCGGCTGTTCGTCTGCAGTGCGGGGACTGCAGCGATGCATGGGAATCAAGGTGTCACGGGTGCTGATTAAGTTCAATCAATACTTAGTTGACTTGATCTAAGCTATTCTTAAACCATGAGTTCAGCGCCGTATAACGTCGACCGGCTTCTCCTCCTGCTTCTCGTCTATCGGACAGGCAGCCTCTCCGCGGCGGCCGACGAACTGGCCCTGTCGACCTCGGCGGTCTCCCAGCAGATGAGCAAACTCGAACGCGAGGTCGGGCTTCCGCTCGTCGTTCGGCATCCCAAGGGCATGCGGCTCACCGATGCCGGCATCAAGCTCTGCGCGCATGCGATGACGATCGACAATGCGCTTGCCGCGGCGAAGAACGATATGGCGGCGTTCGCGCAGCTCGATCGCGGTGAGGTGAGAATCGCGACGTTCCCGACGTTCGCCGCCTCGATCATGCCGAAGGTCCTCCTCCACTTCCATGACCTCCATCCCGACATCGAGGTGACCGTCAAGAGCTATCGACTCGACCGGATCGCCGAGGCGCTCGAGCGACGGGAGGTCGACCTCGCGACGCTGTGGGACTATCCATGGGCGCCGATCAGCGCCGACATCCCCGTCCAGACGACGCTGGTCCGGGAGCCGACGATGCTGCTGCTGCCGGCCACCCACCGGCTCGCCCGCCGCCGCATCGTCGAGCTCGAGGAGGTGGCGAGCGATCCGTGGATCACCCGCTCGTCGCATCCGGTCGCCTCGGTGCTCAGCCGGATCTGCCGGGACGCCGGGTTCGACCCGCGCGTCGTCTTCGAGGCCTATGACTACCCCGAACTCCTCGGGATGGTCGCCGCCGGGCTCGGCGTCGCGATCGCACCGCGCCTGGCGGTGCGATCGCATGGGCCCGACGTCAAGGTCGTCGCCCTGCGCGGCAATCCCGCCCCGCGGCGGATCGTGCTCGCCAAGCTCGCTGAACGCGTTCAGTCCCCGGCGACGCTCGCTCTCGTCCGCTCGTTCCGTGCAGTGAGCGGGTCGAAGGAGTGGCGCAGCTAGGAGGGCCGGCGGATCCCGTCGGCGACCGTCCACTCCCCTGCGCGGTCGACGATGAAGTCGTGGAGACGTTGGACGACCCGGCTGGGTCGGCGCACCGCGGTGACGAGGGCGACCTCGCGCACATAGCCCGAACCGCGAAGGGCCACCTCGGCGAGGCCGTCGACGGGGCGGACGCTGCGCGGCAGGAGAGCCACGCCCATGCCCCGGCTGACGAACTCGCGGATCGTCGAGAACTCGGTGACCTCGGTCTTCACCTGGGGCGCGAAACCGGCCTGCAGGCACCACGCATCGGTGAGGGTGCGGAGGTTGTAGGACTCGGGATTCGCGATGAAGCGCTCCTCGGCGAGTTCGGTCAGCGACACGGTTCTCCGGTTCGCCAGGCGGTGTCCGGTGGGGACGACAGCGACGATGAGCTGGCTCGCAAGCACTTCGTGGGGCAGCTGCCGCGGCGGCGGAATGATGATCGCCGCGTCGAGCAGACCACTGCGCAGGTCGTCGACGAGCACGGCGCCGTGGGCCTGCTTGAGGTCGAGGCGGATGCCGGGATGCTCGGCACTGAAGGCCGCGAGCAGGTCGGGGATGACCCCGGCACCCATCGTCAGCGGGAAGCCGAACCGGATGACGCCGCGGTCGGGATCGGCCGCCTCGGCGAGGTCGGTGACAGCCCCGCCGATCTCCGCCAGGGGCCTGCGGATCTCTGCGACGAGGGTCCGCGCCTGCGCGGTGAGGACGACCGCGCGCCCCGCGGGCACGATGAGCGGCACGCCGAGGTGACGCTCGAGACCGTGGATGCGTCGGCTCATCGTCGACTGGGGAACCCCGAGCGCGGCAGCGGCATCGGTCATATGGCCGTCCTGATCGGCGAGTTCGACGAGGGCCCGCAGCTGCGGGAAGAGCGCATCGACCAATTCATCCATATTCGGATCATACCCATCGATCTGCTCATTGGACGGATGATTCTGCACGGGCGCATCGTGGAGGAGAACCCACCGCCCGTTCTCACGCTCGACCACGAGGAGCCCACGATGACCACCCGCACTCGGTCGGACTCGACCGCCGATCTCGTCGCCGCCGACGTCGTCCTCATCGGCGGCGGCATCATGTCGGCGACGCTCGGCTCGATGCTCGCCGTCCTCGAACCGACATGGCGCATCGTCATGCTCGAGAAGGCCTCCGCCATCGCCGCGGAGAGCAGCGATCCGTGGAACAACGCCGGGACCGGGCACTCGGGGTTCTGCGAGCTCAACTACATGCCCGATCCGCAGGACGGACGGAAGCCCGCGGCGATCGCCGAGCAGTTCCAGCTCAGCCGCCAGTGGTGGTCCTTCCTCGCCGAGGCGGGTCTCATCGACCCATCCGACTTCATCCACTCCGCGGCCCACGTCAATCTCGTCTTCGGTGACCGTGACGTCGACTATCTGCGCACGCGCGTGGCGACGCTGCGCACCGATCCGCTCTTCGCCGACATGGAGTTCACCGAGGACCCCGAGGTCATCGCCGAGTGGGCGCCGCTGACCATGGACGGCAGAGAATCCGGGGACGAGCCGATGGCCGCTGCCCGGTCACCGCGGGGCACCGACATCGACTTCGGAGCATTGACGACAGCGCTGACGGCAGTGTTCACCGGGACCGATGGGAACACGCGGGACCGGCACGACGCGGCCGGCGAGGTGCTCACCGGGCACGAGGTCACCGGGCTGCGCCGCGACGGCGAAGGCTGGGTCGTCACCGGCACTGCGCACCCCACGGACTCCGGTGGAGGGTCGCGTCGCTTCTCGCTGCGCGCCGGCACGGTGTTCGTCGGGGCTGGCGGCTATGCCCTGCGCCTGCTGCAGAAAGGGAGAATCCCTGAGGTCAGAGGGTATGCGGTGCTGCCGGTCGGGGCGGCGTTCTACCGGTGTTCGACGCCGTCGGTCGTCCGCCGCCACGACGCGAAGGTCTACGGCCAGGCCGAGGTCGGCGCTCCGCCGATGTCCGTGCCGCACCTCGACAAGCGCATCATCGACGGCGAGGAGCACCTGCTGTTCGGACCGTTCGCGACCTTCAGCACGAAGCTGCTCAAGAACGGCCGGCTCAGTGACTTCTTCACGACGCTGCGTCCCGACAACCTCCATGTCATCGCCGCTGCCGGTCTGCAGAATCTCGGCCTCGTCCGGTACCTCATCGGCCAGCTTGCCGCGAGCCCGGCGCGGAAGTTCGCGCAGGTGCGCCGCTACTATCCGCGGGCGAGGCAGAACGAATGGGAGCTCATCCCCGCCGGCCAGCGCGCCCAGCTCGTCACCCCGGATCCGCAGCGGATCGGTGTGCTCCAGCAGGGCACCGAGCTCGTCGTGACCGCCGATGGGTCGATCGCCGGACTCCTCGGTGCCTCGCCCGGTGCGTCGACGGCGGTGCCGATCATGGTCGATCTGCTGCGCCGCGCGTTCCCGGCGCCGTGGCGCCGCCGGTGGAAGGCGACGCTGGGACGGGCGATTCCCGATCTCGAGCGAGATTCCTGGGACGCCGAGGCCGTGGCGTCGAGCACCGCCGCCACGAACCGGGCGCTCGGGCTGGGGTCACCGTCGCGGACGCTCGAATCAGGGCTCTGAGCTCACAGACGGACCTCCTCTCCGCGGCCGGCCCCAGTCTGTGGTGCCTGACGCGTCGATGCCGCCGCGTACTCGGCGGGCCGGTAACCGGTGTGGCGGAGGAAGTCGGTGGTGAAGTGCGACTGGTCGAACCAGCCCAACTCGTTCGCCAAGTCACCGAGCGGGCCGTCCCACCCGCGATCGAGTGCGGCCACCGCGTCGCTCACCCGCGCTTTGATGAGGATCCGCTTGACGCCGACCCCGCAGTGGTCGAGGAAGAGACGCTGCAGACTGCGCTCGCTCATCGCCATGCCCGCGGCGAGCCTGCCGAGGTTCGTCATTGCGGGATCGGCCATGAGGGCGAGCGCGCGACGGACCCGGGCGTACCCGTCCGTGACCACGGGACCGCGCGCGAGCAGCCAACGGTCGAGCACCTCGGCGGCGGCGGGCAGAGCCTGCGGCACCTCGAGATCCTCATCGATGCCGGGAAACCACTGCGCCGCAGGGACCGTTGTATCGCGGATGCTCGCCGGTCGCTCCCGGGCGAAGGCGAGCGTCCCACCGAGGCGGAACTTCACCCCGACGACCCCGCCGCGGCCGGACAGTCCGACGTCGAAGCACGTCCGCGTCACCGGACCGGTCACCCACATCCCCGGCCCCGGTGTATCGGCGCGCCGCAGCCGACCCCACTCGGAGGTGAGGTTGACCGCCGGCTCCGACACCGTCGTCGCCCGGTACCGCTCCCCCGGCCCGAGATCCCATGTCACCGACCAGTAGCGCTCCACCCACGGGCTGAGCGCCTCATCGGGCACCGCGGTGGCGTAGCGCGCGTGATCGAGGAGTTCCCTCGGGCGCAGCACCCGCCCGAGCCAGTGATCCGGCGGTCGGTTCGCAGGCCCGAAGGCGAGCGCGCCGGACGCCGCACTTGGCGGATTTTTCCTAGCGACGTCGTCGTCCATGACACCAGAATGGCAGACATGACTGACACAGAGACGAACTCGACCCCGACCGACACCTCCCAGGCCCCCGTCGCGGCGCTCGCGATGGTCACCCTCGACGCTCCGGACGCCGCGTCACTCGGCGAATTCTGGTCGGCGGTCCTCGGTTGGCCGATCTCCTATTCCGACGAGAACTATGCGATGCTCACCGGGCCGTCGAATGCGCTCGGCATCGGGACGATCCCCGACTACCAGCGACCCGACTGGCCCGACGATGGACGCAAGCAGTTCCACTTCGACCTCGCCGCCGACGACGTCGAGGCTGCGGCCGCGAAGATCGTCGAGCTCGGCGCCACCCGGGCCGATCCGCAGCCCGGGGACACGTGGGTCGTCCTCCTCGACCCCGCCGGTCATCCGTTCTGCGTCACGGACGCCAAGGCCTGGGGCTGAGTGCCGACCGCCTCGGTGTCGGGGCGCCCACCTGGAGCCCTGGTGCCCGCACCGACCCGCCCGTCGCGGGCACTGACGGTCAGCTGTCCCCGGTGCGGTCGCGCACGTACTCCCGGAAGTGCGGAATGACGATGCGCACGATCCCGTGCGCCGGCGCCTCGATGACCCCGTGGGCGAGGAGCATGCGGCGGTAGTCGTTGGCGGTCTGCTTCTTCGCGCCGAGGCGGTCGGCGATCTCCCCGGTGTGCGAGACGTCCTCGTCGTCGGCCATCGCTGACAGGTACTTCCGCGCCCCGGGGGTGAGTGCGGCGAGCGTCGGTTCGTAGATCTGCTGGATGAGGATCTGCTTGGCCTCGTCGACGACCGATTCGACGTCGGCGCGGGTGATGCGGTCGGCCTCTCCGGCCGCCCGCCAGGCCAGATCGCCGATGATCTGGACCATGTACGGGTAGCCGAGCGAGACCTGCGTGCCGAGGTCGAGGGCCTCCTCGTCGAAGTCCTTCCCTGCCTCCTCCGCGGGAAGCCGGAGGGCGAGTGTCGTGTCCTCAGCGGAGAAGCTGCCGAGGTTGATCCGGTCGGCCCGGCGGAGGAAGGTCGAGACCTCGTCGTTGACGATCGTGTCGATGCTCGCCGGCAGGCCCGCGGCGACGAACGCGAGCGGGGCCTCCTGGGACATCGCATACGCCACGGCGTCGGTGACGGCCCGGAACTCGTCGAGGTTCGACCGGTGCACCTCGTCGAGGGCGATGACGAGCCCGGTGCCGTGGGCGTCGAGGATCTCGAGGACGGACATGAGGTGGTGTCGGAAGTCCGGCTGCAGGGCGCTCGTCGTCTCGGTCCGGGTGGTCAGACCACCGGCACCCCCGGGCAGCGTGAAGCCGACGATCTTCGACTTCGTCGTCTCATGGGCGTCGTGGGCCTCGAGCGCTTCGGGCAGCCGGGCCTGCGTGAGCCGGGAGACGAATCCCGGCGACGCCTGTTCCCGGACGGTCAGCCATTGCCGTGACTCCGCGACGTCTTCGAAGATGTTGAGCAGCACCGTCTTGCCGACACCGCGCTGGCCGGTGACGAACACGGTGCGTCCCGTGCCGCCGCGCTGATCGAGCGCCCGCGCGAACGCGTTGACCTCCGGTTGGCGACCGACCGCCACAGGCGGTGTCGTGCCGAATCCGGGCCGATACGGCGACTCCTCGTTGGCCGCCGACGACGGCGGGATGACAATGGTCATCGGGACCCCCAGGTGGGTGTGACGATAGGTCTTCACTCTCGACCGTACATTACCGTATATTCCGTATTTCCCGTACGCGGTCGGCGACTTCGGGTGTGCTCCCGAATTCGCGCACCTCACGACCGGTGGGTGTCGCGAGGTGCGGCGCTCCCGCGGTCACCGCTTCGCAACCCGCACGATGTAGTGCGACGCGTCGAGACCGTCGACGAGAAACGTTGCGGTGTGCGTCGAATTCGCGCCTGTGACCAGCCAATTCGGTTTGAGCACGAACTCGGCCTGTCCCGCCTGTTCGAGCTCGATGCGCATGCCCAGCTTGACGGTCCGCGTCACGCTGGTGCGCACCAGGTTGCGCGCGGCGCGCTCGGCGTCGGCCCGACCGGCGTCGTCGCCGACGAGGTGGGACCAGGCTGAAGCGCTGTGCCGATCCGAAATCGTCAACGGTTCGGTCCGCGGACTGAAGTCGGCAATTGCGGCTCTCCCCGTTGCGGCGTTGACGAGGACGTGGACGATGCCACCGTGGGCTGGCTGTCCCCGCCGAGAGAAATTGCCGCGAGTCCGCACGCCGATCGCACACCACCAGAACGGGTGGACCTCGGCTCTGGCCTCAGCCTCCGCACCAGGGAGCTTGCGTCGGAACACCGCGACCGCCTCGGCGGCAGTGACCGGGGCCGTCAACCGAAGGATTCGAGCGGATCGACGACCGTCACCGGACTCGATCGCGTCGGACCCGTCCTCGTCGAGTTCGGGCCCTCGCATTGGGTTCGGTGGCTGGTCGGCGGAGTCGGCAGACGACGTCGGATCACGCATCCTTGGGCACCTGAGAGGAGAGCGCGTCGTTCTGCCCGGTGAGCATCCGTGCGGGAATCGGTCCGATCTTCGCCGTCTCCTCGAGCGCTTCGACGATGTGCGCGGGCACCGGATATGACCGCTGCGTGGCCAGGGAAACGACGATGATCGCCAGGGTCGAGGTCACGATCCCGACACCCATCGGGTCGATGCCGGTGACGTCGACGAGTCCGCTGAGCTGCCACCCCACCGACGACACGGTGCCGGCGACCATCGAAGCGATCGCCCCGGGCACATTCGCCTTCTTCCACCACGCGGCGGCGACGTAGACGGGGACGAACGCGGCACCGAGCACGGTCGTGGAGAAGATGACCACCTCGGCGACGGCGGGCGGATCGCCCACCGCCACGACATAGCCGACCGCGGCGAGAATGAGGACGGTGAAGCGTGAGACCCACACAGAAGCGCGCTCGCTCATGTCTCGTTTGACGAAGCGCTGGAAGAGGTCCTGACTGGCGATCGTCCCGGACTGCAGCAGCAGGGCATCGGCGGTCGACATGATCGCGGCCATGATGCCGGCCATGACGATGCCGACGGCGAAGCTCGGCAGCACGGCATCGGCGACCTGGAACACGGCGAGTTCCGGATTGTCGAGGCCCGGCAGGATGACGAGCGCCATGATGCCGACGATGTAGGGCGCGGGGATGAAGAGCAGGTTGAATCCGGTCGCGTAGAGGCTCGCGGCCCGCGCCACCGACGGCTTCTTCATCGCCATGTGGCTGACGTTGACGTGCGGCCACCCCATGTACCCGATCGAGAAGACGAGCACAGCGCCGACGATGACGCCCCATTGGACATCGGCGTAGCCGCCGGGGCCCCACATCGTGAGCAGATTCGGATTGATCTCGCCGACCGCCTCATTGCCGGCGGTGAACCCGCCGACGGCCTGGAGCGTGCCGATGAGAATCCACACCATGCCCACGCACATGATGATCGCCTGGACGAAGTCCGTATAGGCGACCGCGAGGTACCCGCCGAGGAAGGTGTAGAAGACGATGACGCCGACGGCGACGAGGAGGGCCCACGCGTACGGAATCCCGGTGACCATCTCGAGGCCGCGACCACCGGCGATGAACTGGCTCATGACGTAGAAGAAGATGCAGAACAGGGCGATGGGGGCGGCAATCAACCGGATCCACTTCGACGGGTACCTCTGTTCGAGATAGCCGATCGACGTCAGCGAACCGAGGATCTGGGAGAGCTTGCGCATCCGCCGGCCAAGGATCGAGAGGTTGAGCACTCCGCCGCCGATGTCCCCCATCGCGTACCACAGCGAGAAGTACCCCTGCGTGTAGCCGAGCGACCCGGCGCCGAGGAACATGTACCCCGACATCGATGAGGACTGGAGTCGCAGAGCCGTGACCGCCGGTCCCAGGCTGCGCCCACCGAGGAGGTAGCCTTCCGATCCCTGCGACCCGATGCGCACCGTCCACACGCCGATTCCGGCCATGGCGATGAAATAGATGATGAGGAACCAGGTTTCGATATTCATGACCGGTCTCCGGTTCCATGCCCCAGGCCGCCCGTGCCGGTGGGGCCGCCCGGTCCGTCGGTGAGGGGACCGGGTGCGCCGCCGGCGGCGTCCTCAGCACCCCAGCGGCGTGAGAGGAACACGAAGACGAGGGTGTAGACCACCCAGAGCGCGGGGATGCCGAAGATGATGACGACGGTCGTCGTCGGCAGACCGAACACGAGAACCACCTCTTTGTGACGCGGGACGGAGCGCAGCAGTCGGAGACCATGCTCCGCGCTGCGCGTCTGTGTCAGCGACACTACCGCCCAACCCGAGCCTGCGCTTCACCCGCCCCTCGTCGTGACAAGATGGAACCAGCTCAGCGCGGTGCGACGGCCTCTGCGGTCAGGAATCGTGCTCGATCGTCTTGACCGACCGATGGGAGTCACGCATGGACAGGACCGAACTCTGGCAGCCGAGCCCGCAGCGCGTCGAGGACTCGCAGCTCCGGGCGTTCATGACCTGGCTCGCCGACACGCACGGGGTGGAGACGAGCGACTACGCCGACCTCCACGCCTGGAGCGTCTCCCACCTCGACGAGTTCTGGGAGGCCATCTGGTCCCACTTCGACGTCATCGGCGAACGCGGCACCGGTCCCGTCCGCGAGGGCGAGTCGATCTCCGCGACCCGCTGGTTCCCCGATGCCGCCCTCAACTACGCGGAGAACCTGCTCCGGCAGGCCGAAGAGACCCCGGACGCCGAGGCGGTCGTCGGCCTCCACGAAACCGGGGCGCGGGAGACCCTGACGTGGGCGCAGCTGCGCGCCCAGGTCGCCTCGCTCGCCGCCCATCTGCGCCGCCTCGGCGTCGGCCCCGGCGACACCGTGTGCGCGGTGCTGCCCGCCATCGCCCAGACCCCGGTCGCCCTGCTCGCGACGGCGAGCCTCGGGGCGATCTGGTCGGTCGTCAACACCGACTTCGGGGTCGACGGCATCGCCGACCGCTTCGCCCAGATCGAACCGCGCGTCCTCTTCACCGTCGACTCCCACGAATTCGGCGGGGCTCACCGCGACCAGCTGGCCCAGCTGCCGGCCATCCTCGAGGCCCTGCCGACCGTGCGCCAGCACATCCTCATCGACACCCTCACACCGCCGGCCGCCGACGACCACGAGGCGAACGGAGGCCCCGGCAGCGACGCGGACACCGCGTCCCTCACGGTTCCGAGCGCACGTTGGAGCGAGATCATCGCCGAGGAGGCGCAGCCGCAGTATGTGCGGGTCGACTTCTCCCATCCGCTCTGGGTGCTCTACTCCTCCGGCACGACCGGTCGGCCCAAGGGCATCGTCCACTCCCACGGCGGCGTCGTCCTCGAATCGCTCAAGGCCAATGCCCTCCAGTACGACGTCCGCCCCGGCGACCGCGTCCACTTCGCGGTCTCGACGACGTGGATGGTCTGGAACCTCATGATCGACGCGATGATGCGCGGGGCCACGATCATCACCTACGACGGCGCCCCGACCTGGCAGCGACCGGATCGACACCTGGCCATCTGCAGCGCCGAGCGTGCGACCCTCTTCTGCGCAGGCGCCGCGGTCCTCTCGATCGGTGCCCGCGCCGGGGTGGTGCCGAAGGACGACCTCGACTTCTCCTCCCTGCGCACGATCATCTCGACCGGCTCTCCCCTGCCGGCGGAGACC
This sequence comes from Brevibacterium sp. 2SA, assembly GCF_005502845.1. Taxonomy (NCBI): domain Bacteria; kingdom Bacillati; phylum Actinomycetota; class Actinomycetes; order Micrococcales; family Brevibacteriaceae; genus Brevibacterium; species Brevibacterium sp. 2SA. The sequence continues at coordinate 162,156 of NZ_SCMW01000002.1, forward strand.
TGGACCTGGGCGTACGAGGCGATCAGGGCCGACATGCTCGTCGGCTCCGACTCCGGCGGCACGGACGTCGCCTCAGGCATCCTCGGGTCGAACCCGCTCGGGGCGGTGTGGCTCGGCGAACTGCAGGGCCCCTACCTCGGCGTCGACGCCCGCATCGTCGACGGCGACGGGCAGAGCGTCGAGGGAGAGGTCGGTGAGCTCGTCATCGCCGCCCCCATGCCCTCGATGCCCGTGATGTTCTGGAACGACCCGGACGGGGCGAAGTACCGGGCGGCGTACTTCGACGACTTCGCGGGCCTGTGGCGACAGGGCGATTGGGCGACGAAGATCCCCGGCGGCGGATACGTCATCCACGGCCGGTCGGATGCGACGATCAATCGCGGCGGCATCCGCATGGGCTCGGCCGACATCACCCATGTCGTCGACCAGGTGCCCGGTGTCGCCGAATCGATGGTCCTCGGTGCCGAACTGCCCGGTGGCGGTTACTACATGCCGCTCTTCGTCGTGCCCCGTCCGGGCACGGACGTCGACGCCGACCTGAGGTCGGCGATCACCGAGGCGATCCGCACCCGCCTGTCCCCGCGCTACGTGCCCGATGAGATCATCGCAGCCCCCGGCATCCCGAAGACGCGGACGGGCAAGACGATGGAGGTGCCGATCAAGCGCGTCATCCAGGGCGGTGACCCCGCGGCCGTCAACCGCACGACGGCGGTCGACCCGACGATCGTCGACTGGTACGTCGACTTCGCCCGCAGCCACGCCACCGGCTGATGCCCTAGGCGACGCGGAAATCCCGGTCGTGCAGTCCAGTCGCGCTGCCGGGGATCGCCGGCCTGCGGTCGGAGATCTGGACGTTGCCGTCCTTGTCCGTCGCCCGCACCGTCACCGTGTGCGACCCGGGTGCGACTCCGGTGAAGACGAACCTCCACTGCCGCCACGTGTCGACGGTGAGCTCCTCACTGAGCTCGGCAGTGTTCCACTCGCCGTTGTCGATGCGCACCTGCACCTGTGCGATCCCGGAGTGCTGCGCCCACGCCATGCCCGCGGTGACGACGCGACCGTCCTGTGCCGCCACGGTCGACCCCGCCCGGGGCACGTCGACGCGGGAGGCCACGAGCACGGGTCCGTGGGTCGACCACCCGCGCGTCGTCCAGTACGCCTGCTTGTCGGCGAACCGTGTGACCTCGAGACTCGTCACCCATTTCGTCGCTGACACGAACCCGTAGAGCCCGGGCACGACGAGGCGGGCGGGAAACCCGTGGTCGCGCGGCAGGGGCGACCCGTTCATCCCCACGGCCAGCAGCGCGGCACGGTCGTCGGTGAGGACCTCGAGCGGCGTCGAGGCGGTGAAGCCGTCATCGGACCCCGACAGCACCATGTCGGCGCCTGCCTGCGGACCGGCCCGGGCGAGGAGTTCGCGGACCGGGTACCCCAGCCATTTCGCGTTCCCGATGAGGTCGCCGCCGACCTCGTTCGACACGCAGGTCAGCGTCACATAGTGCTCTTCGAGCGGGAGAGCGAGCAGCTCCTCCATCGTCACCGTGACCTCCCGGTCGACCATGCCGTGGATGCGCAGCGACCACGAATCCGCGGCGACCGCGGGCGGGACGAGGGCCGTGTCGATGCGGTAGAACTCCGCATTCGGGGTGACGATCGGGGCGAGGTCCTCGACGTCGAAGTCGGCACCGTCGGAGATCGGAGGCGCCGAGGCGGCCGGGCGGGGCAGGACGAGCCGGGTGACCGTGCCTGCCGCATTCCGTGCGAGCACCGCCGCGGACTGGCCGGCGGCGATGGCGGCGATGCCGAGAGCGCTCAGACCCGCAGCGATGCCGAAGAACATCCGCCGATCCGGACCGGCGGCGGTGGATGGGTCGACGGCGGGCGACGCCGGCTCGGACAGTCCGGTCCCGCCGGTGCCGACCCCGACGAGGTGTGTGTGCTCCGGCGCGGGTACGCCCGGGGCCGCCTCCGGAGCGCCGAGGCGCAGCAGCCCGAGGTAGACCGCGCACCCGAGGAGCACGCCGCCGAGCGCGGGAGCGACGTCGAGCAGCGTTCCGCCCGTCGTGACGAGCAGGACGATCGGGAGGACACCGAGGCCGGCGAGGAGGACGAGTGAGAGGCCGCGTCGGGTGCGCCCGAGCAGACCGATGAGGCCGCCGCCGCCGACGCCGACGGCAGCGATTGTGATGATGAGGGCGAGTTTGTCGTGCGTCCCGAACACCGCGATGGCGGCCTTGATGAGGACCGTCGGCATGAGCGGGATGAGCGTCTGCCCGAAGACGAGCAGCGGCGCCGAGGCGCCTCCGAGCACCCCGGCAAGGAACTCGGAGGCACCGAAGTAGACGAGGGCGGCGACCGCACCGGCGGCGGCGAAGACGAGCGTGCGGCGGCCGGCCATGGTCTAGGCCAGGTTCCGACGGAGGTCGACGGCGGCGGTGTGGAGACGCTCGAGCATCTCCTGCCCCTGTGCGGGCGGCAGGGCCTTCGCGGCGGCGATGCCGGTGTCGATGAGGACGACGACCTGGTCGGCGAGACTGTGGTCGCCGATGTCGGGCACCGGGCGGCCCGCCGAGCCGATCCGCGAGAACTCCGCGAGCGCCTCGGCGATGGTCTGCCTCCGCGTCCCCGCCGCGGACTCCCCGACCTGCGCGAGCTGGGTGGGGGTGAGTCCGATGATGCGGACACGCAGACGGCGGACCTCGGTGTCGAGGTCCGCCGTCGTGTCGTTCATGTCCTCATCCTACGCGCCGGATTCGGCGCGCAGGCCTCAGTTCCTGAAGTAGGAGAGGAGGCGCAGGATTTCGATGTAGAGCCAGACGAGCGTGGTCATGAGCGAGAACGCGCACAGCCACGAGAAGCGCTCGGGGATGCGCTGCTTGACGCCTTCCTCGATCATCTGGAAGTCCATGATCAAGGTCATCGCGGCGAGCACGGTCGCGACGATGCCGATGACGATGCCCAGCGGGATGCCGAAGACCTCGATCGATCGGGCGCCGCCGGTGCCGGTGAAGAGCGCGAAGCCGAAGTTGATGAGCGAGAATACCGCGTAACCGCCGACGGCGATGAGCATGAACTTCATCATCTTCGAGCCGTAGCGCACACCCTTGAACTTGAAGAGGGCGAGCATGACGCCGAAGACGGACAGCGTCGCGAGCACGGCCTGGAGGACGATGCCGTCCCACTGGGCTTCGAAGATCGCGGAGATGCCGCCGAGGAAGACGCCCTGGAAGGCGGCGTAGCCGATGATGAGGCCCTTGTTCGGTTCGCGCTTGAACGCGTTGACGAGACCGAGGACGAGGCCGATGAGCATCGCCGGGAAGGCGAGCACGGGCACGAACCATCCGAGGACGGCGCCGGCGAGGAGAATCGCGAAGAGGATGCCCGTCTTCATCATGACGTCGTCATACGTCATCGCCCGGTCGTCGACGGGACGACCGGTGTTGCGCTCCTGCGCTGCCGGCTGGTTGAACAGGTCGTTGAGCTGCTGGTCGGACATGACCGGCTGCTGGTTGCGTCCGGCTTGGACGCCTTCTCTGATGGTGCGGTCCATCATGGGGTTACTCACGGTCGAGTTCCTTTCGATCTGAGCAGTGGTCTCGCGGTCGTGCGAGTCGAACGTCGCGTCTCAGTCTAGCCGGGCCACCTGGACGACCACTGAGGACTGCGGGGTCCGGGGACAGAGCGTTGCATGATTGCAACACTTCTGCCTGCCCGGGTATTCCGCCGCCGGGGACGGGACCGGGCCGTCCCCGGCGTGCCCAGGCCAGCGGTGGACCGCCTCGGCGAGGTGGGGGCTCAGTTCATCGAGTAGTGCAGGGCCGCGCCGGGGCCCCACGGGATGCCGGTGAACCACCAGATGAAGAAGAGCAGACCCCAGAAGAGGAACATCGTGAACGAGAGCGGGATCGTGAACGACAGCAGCGTGCCGATGCCCGCGTCCTTCTTGTACCGCTGGATGAAGCCGAGGACGACGACGAAGTACGGCGACATCGGGGAGATGATGTTCGTCGTCGAATCGCCGATCCGGTAGAGCGCCTGCGTCGTCTCCGGGGAGATCGACAGGAGCATGAACATCGGCACGAGGACCGGGGCCATGAGCGTCCACAGACCCGACCCGGAGGTGAGGAAGAGCGCGCCGAGGGCGACGAGCAGCCAGCCGCCGAGCAGGATGACGAAAGTGCTCGTCTCGAGCGAGCCGAAGAGGTCCGCGCCTCGGATCGCGAGGATCTCGCCGAGGCTCGACATCTTGAACAGCGCGAGGAACTGGCTGGCGGCGAAGAAGAGGACGATGACGGGCACGAACGGCAGCAGCCCCTTGCCCATCATGTCGGGGATGTCGGAGATCTTCGTGATCGACCCGGTCGCGTACCCGTAGACGATGCCGACGATGAAGAAGCCGAAGCCGATGATCGCGGCGATGCCGGCCATGAGTCCGGATTCGGGGCCGAAGCCGCCGGCGTCGTCACGGAGGAACGAATCGGCGGGCAGGGCAAGGAGGAAGAGGACGACCGCGCAGACGACGATCGTGATGACGGCGAAGAGGACGCCGCGCTTCTCCTTGGCGTCGAGGGCCATCTTGACGTCGAAGACCTCCGGATCGTCCTCGTCGGGTTCGTCGAGGACCATCGCGTCGGCGCGCTTGGACAGGAGGAGTTCGGTGACGAGGGTGATGGCACCGGCGACGACGAACATCGAGACGAAGTTGAAGTAGAAGTTCGCGACGGGGCTGACGACGTAGTCGGGGTCGATGATCTGCGCCGCCGAGGTGGAGAGACCACCGAGGACGGTGTCCATCGCGTTGACCATCGGTGCCGCCGAGTACCCGCCGGAGGTCGCCGCGTAGGCGACGATGCAGCCGAGGAGCGGGTTGCGGCCCACGGCCCGGAACGCGAGCCCGCCGAGCGGGATCATGATCATGTACGAGGCGTCGGAGGCGATCGACGAGGCGGTGCCGGCGAGGGCGACGATGAAGGTGATCCACTTCGGCGAGGCCCCGGCGATCGTGCCGCGCAGCATCGCCGGGATGAGACCGGACTGTTCGGCCACGGCGACGCCGAGGAGGACGATGATGACGAGCCCGAGGGGCGGGAACGTCACGAAGTTCATCACGGCCCCGCCGACGATCTCCCGCAGGGATTCGGTCGTGAAGAGGTTCGTCACCGACACCGTCTCCCCCGTGGCCGGGTTGACGGCGCTGAGTCCGGTGGCCGAGAAGATCGCCGAGAGGATCATGACGATGACGGCGAGGGAGAGGAAGAGCCAGAAGGGATGCGGCAGCTTGTTGCCGGCCTTCTCGATGACGACGAGCACGCGCATCAGCCAGCTCAGTCGGTCGGGGTTCTGCGCCTGGGTGTCGGTGTCGGCTGTTCTCGTCGACATGGTGTCTCCTGGGTCGGGTCGGCGGTGCGCCGCCGGGCACCTCGGTGCTCTGCGGCCGACTGCGTCACCCGGCGGATCGTGTCATCCTGTGAGCGCAGTCACTGAGACAAGATACCAGGATTCGGCCGGCTGCCGGACCGGTCGCGATGAGGACTGCCCGTCATGTGACGTGCGGCAGGATGACCCGGCGATGGTGCGGCCGGACTGGATGCACAGATGCCGGCCACCCTGTCGGGGTGACCGGCATCTGTGCGGCAGGTCGCGTTCGGCGCGGGGACGGTCAGCGTTCGCTGTCTCCGCGGATGAAGGCTTCGACGGCCTCGTGCGCCGCGTCGTCGTTCTTCTGCTCCGGCGGGGACTTCATGAAGTACGAGGACGCGGAGATCAGGGCACCGCCGACACCGCGGTCGAGGCCGATCTTCGCGGCGCGCACAGCGTCGATGATGACGCCGGCGGAGTTCGGGGAGTCCCAGACCTCGAGCTTGTATTCGAGGGAGACGGGGGCGTCGCCGAAGTTGCGGCCCTCGAGTCGGACGAACGCCCACTTGCGGTCATCGAGCCATTCGACATAGTCGCTGGGGCCGATGTGGACGTCGCGGGCGGAGAGCTCGGCGTGGGTGTTCGAGGTCACAGCCTGGGTCTTCGAGATCTTCTTCGACTCGAGGCGCTGGCGTTCGAGCATGTTCTTGAAGTCCATGTTGCCGCCGACGTTGAGCTGGTAGGTCCGGTCGAGGACGACGCCGCGATCCTCGAAGAGCTTCGCCATGACGCGGTGGGTGATCGTCGCACCGATCTGGGACTTGATGTCGTCACCGACGATGGGGACCCCGGCGGCCCGGAACTTCTCGTCCCATTCCTTCGTCCCGGCGATGAACACGGGCAGGGCGTTGACGAAGGCGACCTTCGCGTCGATCGCGGCCTGCGCGTAGTACTCGGTGGCGTCCTGGGAACCGACGGGCAGGTAGCAGACGAGGACGTCGACCTCGGCGTCGCGCAGGGCCTGGGCGACGTCGACGGGGTCGGTGTCGGACTCGACGATCGTCTCGCGGTAGTACTGGCCGAGACCGTCGAGCGTGGGACCGCGCTGGACGGTCACACCGGTCGGGGGCACCTCGGCGATGGTGATCGTGTTGTTCTCACTCGCGGTGATCGCCTCGGCGATGTCCGTGCCGACCTTCTTGCCGTCGACGTCGAACGCGGCGACGAATTCGAGATCACCGACGTGGTAGTCGCCGAACTCCACGTGCATGAGTCCGGGAACCTTCGTGCCGGGGGCAGCATCCCGGTAGTACTCAACACCCTGGATCAGCGACGACGCACAGTTGCCGAGACCGGCGATGGCGACTCGAATCTTCTTCGTTCCCACGAACTCTCCTTCTGTCCTCTCGGGTCTCCCCGCAGTCCGGGCTGCTGCGCGTGCGCGCGAACCCGAATATCCATCTTAGTGATCACGTCAAAACCGCGGAGCACCCGTCCGCGCCCGGGCCTCGTCAGCTGACGACGAGCGGTTCGAGCACGAGGTCGGGGTGGTTCTTCTCCACTCCCTGCAGGCGCCAGCGGTCGGAGAACAGCGCGAGCAGCTCGCCGTCGGAGCGGCTGAGCACCTCGACATTGCGTTCCCTGGCCAGGGTCGGCACGCACTCGGGAGTCGTCCGCCGGGCGAGGGAGAAGTTGAGGCGTTCGAGCGAGCACGGGGCGTTGAACTCGTTGTTCATCCGGTCCTCGGCGACTTCGAACTGCATCGGACCGACGGCCCCGAGGACCGGTGCCTGGTCCCCGCGCAGGTCAGAGCGCAGCACCTGGATGACTCCTTCGTGGTCGAGCTGTTCGATGCCGCGCCGGAACTGCTTGTACTTCGAGGAGTCCTTGGCGCGGATGACCATGAAGTGCTCGGGCGAGAACGTCGGGATGCCGGGGAACTCGACCTTCTTGTCGAGGTAGAGCGAATCGCCGACGCGCAGCGCGCTGGCGTTGACGAGGCCGACGACATCACCGGGGAACGCTTCATCGACGACGTCGCGGTCACGACCGAAGACCTGCTGCGCGTACTTCGTCGCGAACGGCTTGCCGGTGGCTGAGTGCGTGAGCACGCTGCCGCGTTCGAACACGCCCGAGCAGACCCGGATGTAGGCGAGACGGTCGCGGTGGTTGGAGTCCATCCCGGCCTGCACCTTGAAGACGAACCCGGAGAAGGGGGCGTCGACGTCCCGGGGGTTGTCGTCCTTGTCCTCGCGCGCCTCGGCGGCCGGGGCGAGGTCGACGAGCATGTCGAGGAGCTTGTGGATGCCGAAGTTGAGCACCGCCGAGGCGAACATCACCGGCGTCGACCTGCCGGCGAGGAACGTCGCCTGGTCGTGGTTCTGGTCCTCCATGTCGAGGAGCTCGGATTCGTCGACCGCCGTCGTCCACGCATCGCCTTCGAGCTCGGCGGCGGCCTCTGCCGACAGGGTCTCCTCCCCGGCGATCGTCGCGCCGCCGTCGGTGCGCGTGTACTTCGTGTACTCGCCGGTGACGCGGTCGAGGACGCCGCGGAAGTCACCGGAATGGCCGACCGGCCAGGTCATCGGCGTCGGCAGGAGGCCGGTGCGCTCGTGCACCTCGTCCATGAGGGCGAGCGGGTCGAGGCCCGGGCGGTCCCATTTGTTGACGACGGTGATGATCGGGATGTTGCGGTGGGCGCAGACTTCGAAGAGCTTCATCGTCTGCGACTCGAGGCCCTTCGCGGCGTCGATGAGCATGACCGCGCAGTCGACGGCGGAGAGCACGCGGTAGGTGTCCTCGGAGAAGTCCGCGTGGCCGGGGGTGTCGACGAGGTTGAAGACCGCGTCGCGGTACTCGAACTGGAGGGCGGCCGAGGAGATCGAGATCCCGCGGTCCTGCTCCATCTGCATCCAGTCGGAGACGGTCGCGCGGCGGCCCGCCTTGCCGTGGGTGGCTCCGGCCTGACCGATCGCCTTCGCGTGGAGGGCGAGCGCCTCGGTGGTCGTCGATTTGCCGGCGTCCGGGTGTGAGATCACCGCGAAGGTGCGGCGACGCGCCGCCTGCGTGCGGATCTCTTTGTCAGAATATTGGCCAGAAGTCACCAAAATATCCTACCGCCGATCGGGCTGGGAGTCCCTGTCCGATCAGTCACAGTCGACCGCGATCCCAGGCTCCTTTCGGAGAGTCCGCTTAGGCTGAGTGGCGATGACTGAGGAATACGTTGACTATGCCGGCCGGTCGGAGCCGAAGGAGCGGTGGCTGAAAGCCTCCCCGCTCATCATCGCCGGCGTCCTCGGGGTCCCGCTGCTCGCGCTGGCGGTGCTCTTCTCCCTGTCGATCGCGCAGATCGCGAAGTACATGTTCGATCTCGGCACCACGGGGTGGGACACCGTCGGAATCGTCTTCCTCAGCCTCTCGGGTGCCCTCTGCGTGCTGCTGTGGATCGCGTTCCTCTTCATCGGTTCGCGCCGCCGCACGTGGCGCTGGCGGATCTCCTGGGCGGCTGCGGCGCTGCTCGTCGCCGCGGCACTGCCCCTGTGGTGGCTGTTCGCCGGGTTCTTCAGCGGCAACCCCGCCCCGATGTAGGTCCGGGACCTCGCCGCAGCACGACACACACCCCGTGCCCGCGGAGTATATGCGACTCCACGTGCGGGATGGGTCGAGGGCACCGAGGCGATACCGGCGGCCCGCTACAGGAGGGCCAGGGCCTTCGCGATGCGCTTCTCAGAGACCGGCTGCGGAGTGCCCAACCCGTTCGCGTAGAGGCTGACACGCAGCTCCTCGAGCTGGACGAGCACCGCGCGCCACTCACTCGGCACCGCGACCAGCCAGCGGTCCCACGACTCGGATCCCAGTCCCGGGAAACGGGCCGCGAGCTTCTTCGCCACCGCCTCGGCGCTGCCGGTCACCCGATCCATGAGCTGACGGTCGCGCATCGGTGAGTCCTGCATGGCGCCGATGCGGACCTTCTCCGCCTCGACCCACCGCGGCAGAGCGCTCACCATCGCCGGTGTCATCGCCGCGATCGCCGCCGCACTGACCCGTGATCCGGTCCAGGCCTGGACATCGGCGAGATTGGCGAGGATCGTCAGCGACGACGCCGACGACATGAGCTTCTCGAGCTCGGTGGCGCGGCGCAGCGCCGTGACGACCGCAGGCAGCAGCGTCGCCGTCACCTCGGTGATCTGCGCATTCACCGCAGTCCGAAGCTGCGAGAAGGCCGCCTCATCGCCGACCCACGACGTCTCGGCAGGTCCGAGCTCGGACTCGACGATGCCGCGCACGCCGGCGCGCACGATGGCGGCGAGCAGCTCATCGGAGCGCTTCTGATGCCCCGCGAGGACGAGCTTCTCCTCCGTCGTCAGCCCCTCGCGCAGATACTTCAGCGCCTCACCCGCACCGAGGCCGAGCAGGGTGATGACCGCCTCCCGACTGGCCAACCGCGCCTGCACCGCGGTGTCGAAGGCGACGAGGTCGACGCTCTCGCCCTGATCGGCGAGCCCGGGCACGACACCGGCTTCGGCAGTGTCCGGATCGGCCAGCTGCCCGACGCTCCACGAGGTCAGTCCCCGCTTCTCGGTGAATGCCGAAGCCTTCACGCGTGCCTTCTTCACCTGCGGCTTCGCACTCTTCGTCAGGACGCTGAGATCCTCACCGAGGCCGACGGTCCTCGTCCCGTCGACGAGGCGGAAGCGGATGCGCAGATGCGCGGGAATCCGCTCCCGATCGAAGTCGTCGGCCGACACGGTGATCGGGACGAGGTCCTGGAGGCCGCCGCCGCCCGCACGGTCACTGAGGTGGGCGGCGAGCACCTCGGGAAGACTTCCCTGATACGGGGTGAGGGCGGGCAGGATCTCCCGCGCCACATCCGGGGCGGGAACGAAGTAGCGCCGCTTGTTCTTCGGCAGCGACCGGATGTAGGCGGCGACGAGCTCCTCCCGCAGACCCGGCACCTGCCAGCTGAACTCGTCGGGATCGACGAGCGGGACGGCGGCTGCCGGGATCTCGACGGTGACCCCGTCCTCCGTCGATCCGGGGTCGAACGAGTAGCGCAGCTTCGCCGCCGTCCCTTCGGCGAGCTCCCATTCCATGGGATAGTCCTCCGCCACCGAGGCGGTCAGCGACTCGCTGTCGTCGCTGAGCAGCACCGCGGTCGTGAGGTCGAGCAGGTGCGGATCGCGCCGCTTCTGCCCCTTCCACCACGACCGGAGGTCCGCCGCCGAGGTGACGGTGGCGGGGATCCTGGCATCGTAGAAGTCGAAGAGGGCGTCGTCCTGGTCGAGGACCCGACGGTTCCGGGTCCGTGAGGCGAGTTCCTCGGCCTCCTCGACGACGGCGGCATTGTGGTCGAGGAAGCCGAAGCGCTCCCGCCAGTCACCGTCGATGAGGCCGTTGCGGATGAGCATGTCCCTGGCCGCGGCCGCATCGATCGTGCCGTAGCCGACCCGTCTGTCGCTGGCAAGCGTGACGCCGAAGAGCGCGATCTTCTCGTGCACCATCGCCGCCCCCGCCGTCCGCGACCAGTGCGGTTCCGAATGCTGCCGGGTCACGAGGTCGCCGGCGGCGTCGATGACCCAGTCGGGGTCGATCGCCGCCACCGTGCGCGCCCACAGCCGCGAGGTCTCGACGAGCTCGGCGGCCATGACGAAGTCGGGGTTGACCTTGAACAGTCCCGATCCGGGGAAGATCGCGAACCGCGTGCCGCGCGCCCCCTGGTAGTCCTTGTGTTTCTCCGAGCGCGACCCGATCATCGACAGCAGCCCGGTGAGCAGCGCGCGGTGGATCGCCACGGCCCGCGGGTCGAGCTTCATCGCCGCGGCGTCGGCTCCGCGGCCCGGGTCGACTCCCCCGCGGGCCTTCTTCGCCTGCTTCTTCGCCGCCGTGAGTTCGGCGAATCCGATCCGGTTCTCTGACGATGACCTCGCCGAGGCGACCGCCCCCTGCCCGCGGCCCTGACCACGGCGGTTCGCCTCCTGGTGTCCGCCGCCGTCGCGTCCGGCACGGCTGCCGCGGTCATCGTCCCCGCCGGCAGCCGCCTCGGCGTCGCCCTGACGCCAGGTCGGACGGTCGACCCGGATGCCCGCGGACCCGAGCAGGGAGCGGAGCTGGCCGACGAGGTCCTGCCATTCGCGGATCCGGACGAAGTTGAGGAACTCGGCCTTCATCTGCCGGCGGAACTTCGACGACGACATCGACGCCTGCGCGTCCTCGAGGTAGTTCCACAGGTTGAGGTAGGAGAGGAAGTCGCTGCCGCGGTGGACGAACCGGGCGTGCTTCTCATCGGCGGCGGCCCGCACCTCGGTGGGGCGCTCGCGCGGATCCTGGATCGACAGGGCCGCGACGATGACGAGGACCTCTCCCCCGACCCCGGCCTCCGCACCGGCGATGACCATCCGCGCGAGCCTCGGGTCGATGGGGAGGACGGAGAGCTTCCTCCCGGTCGGGGTCACCGTGATGGCGCCCGACCGGTCACTCGTCAGCGCCCCGAGTTCGGCGAGGAGCGTGCGCCCGTCACGGACCGCCTTGGCGTCGGGCGGGGTGAGGAACGGGAAGCCGAGGATCTCCTCGTCGGACGAGGCGAACCCGAGGTCGGCCATCTGGAGGATGACGCTGGCTAAGTTGGTCCGCAGGATCTCAGGGTCGGTGAACTCCGGCCGCGACTCGAAATCGGCCTCCGAGTAGAGACGGATCGTGATGCCCTCGCTCGTCCGCCCGGAGCGGCCCTTGCGCTGGTTCGCGCTGGCCTGCGAGATCCGCTCGATCGGCAGCCGCTGGACGCGGGTCCGGTTGGAGTAGCGGGAGATGCGGGCGGTGCCGACGTCGATGACGTACTTGATGCCCGGTACCGTCAGAGAGGTCTCGGCGACGTTCGTGGCGAGGACGATGCGGGGACGCGAATGCGGGCGGAAGACCTTCTGCTGCTCACCGGCCGAGAGCCGGGCGAAGAGCGGGATGACCTCCCACTGGCGCATCCTCGGGTTCTTCCGCACGTGCGCCTCGAGGGCGTCGGCGGTGTCGCGGATCTCGCGCTCTCCGGAGAGGAACACGAGGATGTCTCCCGGCTCTTCGGCGCCCAGCTCATCGACCGCGGCGATGATGCCGTCGATCTGGTCCTCGACCCCGGTCTCGTAGTCCCCGGATTCGCCGGGGCCATCGACGTCATCGTCGGCGGTGTCGTCGGTCAGCGGCCGGTAGCGGACCTCGACCGGATACGTCCGGCCTTCGACCTCGATGATCGGGGCGTCGTCGAAGTGCTTCGAGAAGGATTCGGGGTCGATCGTCGCCGAGGTGATGATGATCTTGAGATCGGGCCGCTGCCGGCGCACCTCTTTGAGGTAGCCGAGGAGGAAGTCGATGTTGAGGCTGCGTTCGTGCGCCTCGTCGATGATGATGACCTCGTAGTCACGCAGCAGCTTGTCGCGGGAGAGCTCGGAGAGGAGGATGCCGTCGGTCATCACCTTGATCCGGGTCTCGTCGGCGACCTGCGCGGTGAACCGCACCTGATAGCCGACGGTGCCCCCGAGGTCCTCGCCCAGTTCTTCGGCGATGCGTTCGGCCACGGTGCGCGCGGCAATGCGCCGCGGCTGGGTGTGGCCGATCATGCCCTCGATTCCGAGGCCGAGGTCGAGGCAGATCTTCGGCAGCTGCGTCGTCTTGCCCGACCCGGTCTCACCGGCGATGATGACGACCTGGTTGTCGCGGATCGCCGCGGCGATCTCGTCCTTCGCGGCGCTGACCGGCAGTTCTTCCGGGTACGTCACCGCCACGGGGTGGGCGGCCCGCGCCTCCCGCAGGCGGGCACGGCGCTCACGGTGCTCGGCCCCGGTCATCCCCCGGCGGCCGCGGCGCTTCGCCGAACCGCCTCGGCGGGATCCTCTTCCGCCGCGGGACCGCTCGCCGGGAGTGTGCTCATCGGCCGGGCGCTCGCCGGGAGTGCGCTCATCGGTCCGGCGCTCGTCGGTCCGGGAGGTGTTCTGCTGCTCGGGTGCTGCCGAGTTCTCGTCTGCCATCTCACCTCCCAGCTTATCGTCCGCCGGTCCTCCCCCAGCGCAGCCGGTGATCGACCGGGCCGGCCGCGTCAGCGCCGCCGCACCTCACAACCGCATCTCAGCTCCACAGCGGGGAGAGGGCATCGATGAGCTGCTGGACGCCGAGGATGAGGAAGAGAAGCGCGGTGATCCCGAGCGCGAGGTTCGTGTGCCACCGGTTCGCCCATTCCTTCGGCACGCGCTTGCCGTTGAGGAGACCGAGGAGGGTGAGGGCGAGGAACGGCATGAACAGCGCCCCGAGCACGCCGTAGGTGAGAACGAGCCCGATCGGCCGGTCGAGGAGGAAGAGGATCATCGGCGGGAACGTCAGCCACAGGAGGTAGAACTTGAAGTACTTGCCGCCGGTCAGCGTGTCCGGGTGCCCCGCGGGCTTCTTGCGCATGTGGCCCCAGAAGTCGGCGAACATCAGCGAGACGCCGTTCCACACTCCGATGATCGAGGAGAACGACGCCGCCCAGAATCCGATGAGGAAGCCGACGCCGACGACGTCGCCGTAGCGGGCCTTGAGGACATCGGTGAGGTCGAGGAGTCCCTCATCTCCGGCGGAGAGGGCGACACCGGCGGAGCGGACCACCTCGGCGCCGACGATGAGCATCGCGATGACGAAGATGCCGGTCATGACGTAGGCCATCGTGTTGTCGATGCGCATCACGCGCATCCACTTCGGCGTGATCCACCCTTTCTCCCGCAGCCAGTACCCGTAGGCGGCCAGGGTGATCGTGCCGCCGACGCCACCGGCGAGCGCGAGCGTGTAGACGACCCCGCCGTCGGGGATGAGCGGGATGAGGCCGCGCAGCATCTCCGGCACATTGGGCACGGCGATGACGGCGAGGCCGACGACGGTGACGAACATGATCCCGACGAGGACCGCGGTGATCCTCTCGAACACCGTGTACCTGCCCAGCCACACCATCGTGAAGCCGGCGAGCCCCATGAGGACGGCCCACACCGTCAGCGGCACCATGGGGAAGAGCGCGGCCAGCGGCAGGGCCGCCGAGCTCATCGCCGTCGCACCGTAGACGAAGCCCCAGATGATGATGTAGGGGCCGAAGTACCAGGTCGTCCACCGGCCCAGTGACCGCCAGCCCTCGAAGATCGTCTTGCCGGTGGCCAGGGTGTAGCGTCCGGCGCCTTCGACGAGGATGATCTTGAGGAGGACGCCGACGATGACGGCCCACAGCAGCGCATAGCCGTACCGACTGCCGGCGACGAGCGTAGCGACCATGTCGGCGGCGCCGACACCGGTGGCGGCAACGACGAGGCCCGGGCCGATGACCTTCCACTTCGGTCTGCCCTCGGCCTCACCGACGGTGCCGTGACCGGAGTCCTGCGGCGGTGCTGGCGGTTGGCTCGATCCGTCGGTCATACGTCTCCTTCGTCGTCTCCGGCGCTGCCGACACGAACGTCACCGGTTCGGTCGGCAGGGTCTGCGTTCATGCTACGACAGCCCGCGCACTCCTCCGCACGCCGCCTCACAGGATGGGACACAGGTGCAGAGACTTCAGGTGACGGATCAGAAGAGAGCGGGTTGCATCACCGCCCTCCGCGATCTCCTCGGCACTGCGGTCGGCGGTGCCGGCGCAGACCGTCGGGCGGGGGCAGCGGCGAGCTCGAGTTCGATCCACCGGCAGATGACGGCGACGACCTCGGACTGCTCGGCGGCGGTGAGCGCATGTCCGGCGGTGATGCCGTGGGTGGACTGCAGACAGGTGCGGCAGCACGTCGCCGTGGCGTGCTGGGCGAGGAATACGGGGTGGCCCTTCCACGGGGTCTGCTTGCCGTCGCGCGGCGGGTTGCGCGGGGCCAGGCGGGCGGCGATGAAGTCCTCTGCGTGCCGCTTCATCGTGTCCATGTCGCGTGCGGCGATGTAGTCGACTTCGGAGTCGCGGAGGTGGAAGCGCGAGCGGAATGGCGTGCGGGTGATGCGCCCGATCCGCTCGTCCAACTGCTGGTTGTCCGTCATGTGGGGAGCGTATCCGGCGCCACTGACACAGAACGGTGACCACCGCCTGCGACCGCCGACGGTGGTCACCGGCGAATCACAGTGTGAACGGTGACGGCCCGGCAGCGCGGCGCGCATGTATTCTCAAAGACGTGGCACACGACGACACGCGCAGCAGGCTCGCCCAGCGGATGTTCCCCGATGGGGAGGACCCCGACCCGCGGTTCACGCTCGCGAACGAGCGGACGTTCCTCTCCTGGATCCGCACGTCGCTGGCGTTCATCGGCGGCGGCATCGCCGTCGAGGCGTTCACCGGGGCGATCTTCTCCCCCGGGCTGCGCGCGACGCTGTCGATCGTGCTCATGGCCATCGGATTCGTCCTCGCCGCCGGCGCCGCGTTCCGCTGGTTCCGCATCGAGTCGGCGATGCGGCGCAAGGAGTCGCTGCCGCTGCCGCTCATCATCCCCATCGTCAGTCTCGCCTCGGCGCTCGGTGCCGGTCTCCTCGTCCTCGTCTTCTCCGGGGTGCTGTGACCCCGTCGAAGTCCACGCGGTATATGCCGCACGAGGATCCGGGTCTGCAGCCGGAGCGGACGACCCAGTCGTGGCTGCGGACGAGCCTGACGATGACCGTCGTCAGCCTCCTCTTCATCCGCTGGATCACGATCTTCCCCGTCGTCTCCGTCTCCGTCTTCGTCCTCTGCCTCGGACTCGCCATCGCGGCGATCGCCATGCAGGCCGACCGCTATCGCATCGGTGCCGGATCGATCCGCGCCGAACGCGGTCAGCCGACACCGTGGGCGGTCATCTCCATCACCGTCTCCGTCTGTCTCATCGCCGCCCTCGGCATCGCCTCGGTGATCGAGCTGACCTTCGGCTGAGGGATCCCGGTTCGCCTCCATTCGGTCGCGGCGATCCGGACCTCTCCGCTCCGCCGACCTCCTCCGCCGCTCCGACCTCGACGTTCCTCGTCGTGAGACCGCCGTCCCGAGTCAGGACGGGCCTCCCTAGACTGGGGGCATGAAGGATGCCCAGGAAGTCTCCACTGCCCCACTCGTCGGCCTCGGCCTCATCGGCGGGTTCCTCACCGCCCGCGAGACCGGGATCCGCCCCCTCGGCGGGGTCGTCCTCGCCGCCGCCGGCGCGTATGCCGCGCGCACGTGGTACGTCAAGCGCGGCTGGCCCACGGCGACTGCCCTCAGCCTCGCCTACCTCGGCGGGTTCGGCCTCTCGCAGCCCCTGGCGAAGAAGATCGGGGCCTGGCCTGCCGTCTTCACCGTGACCGCCGCGAGTGCCGCAGCCGCCCACTTCGCCGTCGATGCGGCCCCGGCGAAGGACTGACCCGACGACTCACCGAAACGAGGATCACCGGTAGCCCATGCTGGCCGTATTCGAAGGCTTCGCCGTCATCGCGGGGGTCATCCTCGTCGGGTTCCTCCTCGGGCGCTCCGGAGTCCTCGGGCCCAGCGGACAGCAGGTCATTGCGAAGCTCGTCTTCTACGCGGGCACCCCGACGCTGCTCTACGTCACGGTCTCCCAGACCGACCTCGGGCTGATCTTCAACACGGCGCTGCTCGCCACCGGCGGGTCGGCGATCATCGTCGGGTTCCTCCTCTTCGCCCTGACCCGCTGGGTGCGCAAGCGCAGCACCGGCGAGGCGATGTTCTCCGCGTGGGCGGTCAGCTACGTCAACATCGGCAACCTCGGGATCCCGATCGCCGCCTACGTCCTCCACGACGTCGGCTATGTCGCGCCCGTCCTGCTCTTCCAGCTCATCGTCCTCGCCCCGATCGGCATGACCGTCCTCGACGGAGCGGGCAAGAAGAAACACGACACCCATTGGTACTCGACGATCCTCCAGGTCGCGAAGAACCCGATCCTGCTCGGGGCGGCGGCAGGCGTGGCCGCCTCGGCGACGGGCTTCGAGCTTCCGCGATTCGTCTTCGAGCCGATCGACATGATCGGGGCGACGGCGGTGCCCGGTGCGCTGCTCGCGTTCGGCATCTCGCTCAAGGACGGGTGGGCGCTGCCGGTCAAGGGCACGCGTTCGCAGCTGAGCTACATCACCGTCGGCAAACTCGTCGCCCAGCCGGTCATCGCGTGGGCGATCGGCGGACCCCTGCTGGGCTATACGGGCATCGACCTGTTCGCCATCGTCGTCACCTCTGCCCTGCCGACCGCGCAGAACGTCTACATCTACGCGATGCAGTACCGCCAGTCCGAGGCGCTCATGCGCGACGCCGTCTTCATCACCACGGTTCTTGCCGTGCCGGCCCTCGTCATCGTCGCCGCCCTCCTCGGGTGAAGCGCGCCCTCCTCGGGTGAGGGCCGGCCGCCTCGGCGATATCGGGGTCCGTGGCGTGTCCTCCCGGGCTCGGCGCACCCTGTCACTGACAATGGGAGCGTGGCTGGAGACGAGAAGAACGAGACCGAAGACCTCCTGAGCAGGCGCATGAGCTCAGGGTCGACGAGTGCTGCCGATAAGTCCTCGGCACCGCTCGAGGCCGCGAACGACCCGTCGACCGACACCGAGGCGTTCGATCCGATCAAGGATCCCATCCTCAAGGAGGAGCCCCGCCCGTCGACCGGTCCGGTGCGTGTGGCACCCGCGCACTCGAATGCGCCGCAGGAGACCGCCCGCACCCGCGAGGTCCCCGCCAACGGTGCGGCCGCGACGGCCCCGGGGAGCGCTTCCCGCCCCTCGGTGATGAGCGAGGAGGACTGGGCGGCGGTGACGAAGGCCGCGACGTCAACCGACACCCACGAACCGGAGTACCCCGAACGCCGCCGGAACCCCCTCGACATCATCGGCACGATCTGGATCGCCCTGTCCGTGCCGTTCATGCTCCTCGCGCTCTCCGTGCGCGCGATCGCCTCGGGGATGTTCCTCAAGTTCGAGTACTTCCGCCCCGGCTTCCCGGCCGATCAGTTCGGCTTCGGCTCCGCCGACCGCGAGCACTACGGCACGTACGTCATCGACTACCTTCACAACCTCGACTCTCGCCGCTACCTCGCCGATGTCGTCATGCCCAACGGCGAACCCGTCTTCATCTCCTCCGAGCTCGACCACATGGCCGACGTCAAAGGCCTCATCTCCCTCCTCTACCTCATCGCGATCGTCGGCTTCATCGGCACGGTCCTCTTCTCCCTCTACCTCTCGCGCAGGAACGGGATGGGCATGCGCATCGGGTTCCGCCTCGGCGCGATCTTCAGCTTCATCGCGATGGCCGGCCTCGCCGTCGTCGCGCTGCTGGGCTGGGAGAGCTTCTTCCGCGGTTTCCACCGCGTCTTCTTCGCCGACGGGACGTGGGAGTTCTACGCCGACGACTCCCTCATCCGCCTCTTCCCGCCCCAGTTCTGGGTGGACGCGGGCATCGGCGCGGGCGGGATCTTCCTCCTCCTCACCATCATCCTCTTCCTCTTCAGCTTCGCCGGTCACAAGAAGCGCAAGGCCGCGAAGAAGGCCCAGCGCGAGTCCGCCGACCGCATCTGATTCAGCGGCTCTGCGCGCACGCGCTCCACGGTTCCGGCCGGGTGGTCTTTCCCCTTCCACCCGGCCGCGCACTTTCTCCTCCTCCCCACCTCGCCGAGGCGGCTGATCCGCGCCGTTCCGCATCGCGCCGTGGGCATCAGGTGTGAGTCCCCGGCGAACCTCCCCTCCCGCTTGCACGGGCGGTCTGGTCTGAGTAACGTCGATGACAAGGCACCATGCCTGAAACCCGGCACCGATCGAAGGAGCCTCGACCATGGCGAATGATACCGATCAGCTGACGTTCCAGAACCCCGTCACCCGCTATCCCAGCATCACCCCTCCCCGGCAGGACCAGCCCGAGCCCGGCCTCGATCGCGACCTCGAACCCCAGACCGATCGCGGTGAGGACTCGTATCGCGGAACGGGTCGGCTCGAGGGACGCAGAGCTCTCATCACGGGAGGCGACTCCGGCCTCGGGGCGGCGATCGCGATCGCCTTCGCCCGCGAGGGGGCTGATGTCGCGCTCAACTACCTGTCCGAGGAGCAGCCTGACGCCGACGAGGTCAAGCGCGTCATCGAGGCGACCGGACGCGCGGTCCACCTCTTCCCCGGCGATCTCACCGACCCGCAGTTCTGCGCGCACCTCGTCAGAGACGCCGCCGACGCCCTCGGCGGGCTTGATGCCGTTGTCAACAACGCAGGCCGGCAGATCTCCGTCGAGGCGATCGCCGATCTCACCGACGAGCAGTGGGCGAAGACGTTCCAGACGAACATCGCTGCGATCTTCCACATCAGCAAGGCCTCCGCCGAGGTGCTGGCCCCGGGATCGACGATCGTCAACACCACCTCGGTGCAGGCGTACAGCCCCTCGGCCCACCTCCTCGACTATGCATCGACGAAGGCCGCGATCAACAACTTCTCGAAAGGCCTCGCCCAGCAGCTCGCACCCCGCGGCATCCGGGTCAACGCCGTCGCTCCGGGACCGTTCTGGACCCCGCTGCAGGTCTCCGACGGACAGCCGAAGGACGCGCTGCCCGAGTTCGGCAAGGACACCGCTCTCGGGCGGGCCGGTCAGCCCACCGAGGTGGCGCCCGCCTACGTGTTCCTCACGTCCCCGGAGTCGAGCTACGTCGTCGGTGAGACCCTCAACGTCAACGGCGGCCAGCCGACCCCGTGACCGCCGAGGCACCCTGGACCCCAGCGGTGAGCACCGCGCTCACCGCACCTCTGCAGAAAGGACATGCTCATGAGCTCCGAGACCACCCCGCCCGATGAGACCTCAAGCCCCGACAAGAGCTCGGAGCCTGCGGCTGCGGTGACGAAGGCACCGCAGGTGTCGACCGACGAGGACGGCAACACCGTGCGCGGCAGCGCAGCGGGCACCGACGGCACGACGGGCGAGCACCGCGCCGACGCACCTGACAGCACGGCCGATGACGACGGCCTCGTCGACGTCGATGAGGTCCTCACCGGCGAATCCTCCGACGACGGACCTCCTGAGATGCCCGCCTGAGAACGACACCGGCCCCCGTGCAGCGCACGGGGGCCGACTGTGCTCAGTCGTCGACGGCGTCGCGACCGCGGCGGACGATGAGCGGATCCGGTTCGTAGACGATCGAGGTGTCCTTGCCCGCGTAGTCGAACTGGTTGAGGAAGTAGCGCATCGCGTTGAGGCGGGCGCGCTTCTTGTCATTGCTCTTGATCGTGATCCACGGGGCGTGGTCGGTGTCCGTGCGGCGGAAGGTCTCCTCCTTCGCGAACGTGTAGTCGTCCCAGCGTCCCAGTGATTCGAGGTCCATCGGCGAGAGCTTCCACCGCCGGACCGGATCGATCTGGCGGATCGCGAAGCGGGTGCGCTGCTCGCGCTGGGTGACGGAGAACCAGAACTTCGTGACGTGGACGCCGGAGTCGATGAGCATCTTCTCGAACACGGGAGCCTGCTCCATGAACCGCTCGTACTCGTCGTCTGTGCAGAAGTCCATGACGCGTTCGACATTGGCCCGGTTGTACCACGACCGGTCGAACATGACGATCTCGCCGTTCGTCGGCAGATGGCTGATGTAGCGCTGGAAGTACCACTGCCCGGCCTCCCGGTCGGAGGGCTTGTTGAGGGCGACGACGCGGGCCGCACGCGGGTTGAGGTGTTCAGTGAAGCGCTTGATCGTCCCGCCCTTGCCGGCGGCGTCGCGGCCTTCGAAGACGATGACGTGCTTCGCTCCAGTGTCCTGGCCCCAGTACTGGAACTTCAGCAGTTCGACCTGGAGCCGGTACTTCTCGAGTTCGTATTCCTCCCGGTTCATCAGCTCCGGATACGGGTAGCCCTCGCGCCACGTCTCGACCGCCCGTCCCATCGGGTCGATGAGCTGCGGGTCGGTCGTGTGGCTGTCGGCGACCGTGTAGCCTTCGACCCTGAGCTTGTCGATGTACTCACGCAGGTTCTCGTTCGGGAGGATGGACACGAAGACTCCTTCACTGCTCAGCTGCCGGTGTGGGGGAAGGTGTCGTGACCCGGTCACGACCCCGGCGTCTCGGACGGTACTGGTGCGAGGTGAACATCAGGTTATGCGATCGACGTCGTGTTTCGGAACCAGGGCCGCGCCGATCAGCGGTGCGGCGGCGACGATGACGAAGGCCCACGGGTACCCGAAGGCGGTGATGAGCGCCCCGAGTCCGGGTCCGACGAGCGCCGAGACCGCGAACTGCCCCGTGTTCTGCGCCCCGAGCGCTTTCCCCGACCAGCGCGGCCCCGCGGCCTCGGCCACCGAGGCGAAGGCGAGTCCGTTGTCGGCCACCGATACCGTCGAGGCGAGGACGAAGACGAGCGCGGCGACGAGGGGCAGCGGGGTGAGCGAGATGAGGGCGACGGCGAGAGTGAGGACGCAGGCGGCGACGGCGACGAGGCGGATGAGCGCGACCCGAGAGCCGAGGGCGTCGGAGGCGGCGCCGATGATGAGGCGACCGAGCGCGCCGATGATCTGCGCGGCCGCGACGATCCCGCCGGCGACCGCGGCAGGCACTCCCTGGTTGGCGATGAGCCAGATGAGCCCGTAGGTCGAGAACGCGAACTGCGGGACGACGAGGAGGGCGGAGACCGTGTGGATGCGCCAGAGGAACCCGTCGGAGCGATAGGGATTCATCGCCGAGGCGGTGCCTGGGTCTCCGTGCTCCGGTGCGCTGGGTGGACGGGCCGCCTCGGCGCGGGGAGGGTTCCGGACGAGGACGACGGTGACGATCGTCAGCACCGCGGTGACGGCGGCGGTGAACCAGAGGTAGGCCGTGATGCCGCCGGCCGCGGCGAGCGGCGGGACGGCGAGGGCGGCGACGCTCGTGCCCAAGGGCTGTGACATCTGGCGGATGCCCATGGCGAGGCCGCGCCGATGCCGGGGAAACCAGCCGATGACGACGCGTCCGCTCGCCGAGTTCACCGAGGCCGCCGCGGCCCCGGCGAGGGCAACGGTGACGATGAGCCAGGCCGGCGACGCGGAGAGCGGGACGGCCGCGGCGGAAGCGAGCGCGGTGAGTCCGAGACCGAGCGTCATCGCGAGCCGCTCACCGAACCGGTCGGCGAACGCACCCCAGGCGATGAGCGTGAGGATGAGTCCGAAGCTCGGGGCGACCCCGACGGTCCCGGCGCGCGTGAGCGAGTAGCCGAGCTCGGTGTGGAGGTACGGGATGAGGAATGCGGGACCGGTGATCGCCACGGTCGCCGCCATCTGTGCGAGCACTCCGACGACGAGGATGACCCAGGCCTGTCGGCTGGGCGCGGGCATCGTCATGGGGTGAGGCTAGTCCCTGGTCAGCGCGGACGCGGCCGTGTCTCAGATCGCGGCCCCAGGCGGGGACGATATAGTGATGCTGGCGATGAGCACGCTGCCGGCGCAGGGCCACTGCGGGCACGGCGCCGTCACCCCCTGTAGCCCAATCGGCAGAGGCAGTCGACTTAAAATCGATTCAGTCTGGGTTCGAGTCCCAGTGGGGGGACCGTGTCGCCGGAGACCGCGAAGTCCGGCATGATCGTCCTATGACTTCAGCGCTCATCATCCCCGGCACTCCCCCGCAGGCCGTCACCGGCCTCGACGACCCGATGACGGTCGCCGCCCCCGGACCGGCCGTGCTCTTCGATGACCGCATACCGGCAGGTCGGCTCGACCCGCATGCCGGACGCCCGTCCGGGTCCGCGGCGGATCCGGAAGCGACAGCTCCCGAGGCGACAGCGCCAGCACCCACCGTGTCCGTTCCGGAGCGCCCGCTGGCCTACCGTGAGGCCGGCCGGGACTGGCACGTCATCGGCTACGAGGCCGCCGACCATTGGGAGAACCTCTCCCCCGCACTTCGGACCCGGCTCCTCGCCGATCGCACCGCGCCCCTCGACGTCGACGAGTTCAAGGCGATGACGAACGGCGCGAGCGCGTCGATGATCACGAACAACTGGGTCCGCTCCGGCCACCCCCGGCAGTACCGGATCGCCGGTGAGCTGCGGGATCTCGCCGAGGTGCTCGCCCGCATCGCCGACACCTGAGCCGGCGCGCCCCCTCAGCTCAGGAGCGCCGTCTCAGCGGCCACCTCGGCGGCCTCCCGGTTGTGCTCGATCCGTGCGACGTTGAGCTCGGCCCAGCGGCGCAGCGCCGCGACGGGTTCGAGCAGGGAGCGACCGAGGTCGGTGAGGCGGTACTCGACGCGCGGGGGAACCTCGGCGAAGGCCTCCCGCGCGATGAGCCCGTCAGCGACGAGGGATCGCAGCGTCGAGGTGAGCACCTTCGGGGTGATGCCGCCGACGGCGAGCCGGATCTCGTTGAAGCGGCGCGGCCCCGCCTCGAGGGTCTCGATGATGAGCACCGTCCATTTGTCGCCGATGCGGTCGAGGACGATGCGCGTCGGACAGTCGGGGTCGAACGCGTCGCCTTCCCAGTCGAACATTGTGCGAGAACTCCAATAGTATCTTTGAGGTACCTTCTATCCTCAGTATATCGTCACAGCATCAGGCACCGCACACCACGGAAGGACTCATCATGAGAATCGCACTCTTCGGCGCATCGGGAATGGTCGGCTCGCGCGTGGCGGCCGAAGCCGCCGGCCGCGGACTCGAGGTCACGGCGATCACCCGCACGGGCACCGACGTCCCCGGAGTCGCCCACAACCTCACCGGCGACATGGCCGATGCCGCCCTCGACGCGCAGGTCGCCGCCGACCACGACGTCATCATCTCCGCCACCGGCCCCAGCCGCACCGGCGGCGACCACGGCGAATGGCTGCAGGCGCTGCAGATCCTCGCTGAGGCGAGCGGCGACACCCCGCTCTATGTCGTCGGCGGAGCCGGTTCCCTGCTCGTCGACGGCGAGACGATGCTCAAGGACACTCCCGGATTCCCCTCCGTCTACAAGGCCGAGGCGGAGACGGGCACCCGCGCCCTCGAGTTGCTCCGGGCGGGCGACTACTCACCGTGGACGATGCTCTCCCCCGCCCCGGAGATCGCCCCGGGCGAACGCACCGGTTACTACGCCGTGGGAACCGACGCACCCGCCGGTGAGCGGATCTCCGCCGAGGACTTCGCCGTCGCCCTCATCGACGACGTCGAGGACCCGCAGCATGTCGACGCCCGCTTCACCGTCGCGAACTCCGAGGTCAACTGACCTCTGACCGTCGGCTGAGCGAATAGTCCTGTGAGGAGATCGCGCCGTTGGTGCACACGACGCCGCGGTCCAAGGCCCCCGGAGCCGTCCTCGCCTGGTCGCAGTCGGTCTCCTTCGTCCCCTGATAGACCGCGAGGCCGGTCATCGACCCGGGAGCAGTCCCGCAGTGGCCCTCTGGGAGGGAGTCCTCCTCGACGAGCGTCTCGTCGTCGGTGGGGGCAGGGTCACCGGCCTCCGTCGCCGAGGTGGGGCTCGACTGCGGTCGCGCCGACACCTGTCAACGACGACGCCCCGGGAGTGCGGTCGCACTCCCGGGGCGTCGGTCTCGTCTGCGGACTCTATCCGTCAGACGTGGTCAGCATCAGGCCTTGACGGGCTCTTCCTTCTTGGGAACCGGCTTCGACTCCGCAGCCTCGACGAAGCTCTTGCGGGGCACGTCGAGGTCGACGAGCTCCGTGGTGTCGCGGCCGAGGACGAAGTTGAGGATCCAGTTGCCGAAGACCTTGACCTTGCGGTCGATGCTCGGGATCGCGTAGCCGTGGTAGGCGCGGTGCATGAGCCACGCAAGGAGACCGCGGGCTTCGAAGTCGCCCATCTGCGAGACGCCCTTGTAGAGGCCGAGACCGGCGACCGATCCGATGGTCTTGTGGAAGTACTGCTTGAACTCGGTCTCTCCGCGCAGGGCGGCGAGCACGTTGGCGGCGAGCACGGGCGCCTGACGCACGGCATGCTGGGCGTTGGGCACGCAGTAGCCGCCCACACCGCCACCGGAGAGATCGGGCACCGCGGCATTGTCACCAGCGGCCCACGCGCCCTCGACGACGCCGTCTTCGCCTTCGACGCGGAGGTCGGCGCGCACAGTCACGCGGCCGCGCTCGTCGATCGGCAGGTCGGAGTCGATGAGGACCGGGTTGGCCTTGACGCCGGCCGACCACACGATGGTGTCGGCGTCGAACTCCTCGCCGTTCGAGAGCTTGACGCGCTTGTCGGTGCAGTCCTGGAGGAACGTCTCGAGGTAGACGTCGATGCCGCGCTCGCGCAGGTGCTCGACGACCCAGCGGGCCTGCGCCTCGCCGACCTCGGGCATGACGCGGCCGAGGGCCTCGACGAGGACGAAGCGGACGTCGGCCTCGGTGAGGGTCTCGTACTGCGCGATCGCGGAGCGCACGACGTCCTCGAGCTCGGCGAGGAGCTCGATGCCGGCGAACCCGCCGCCGACGAAGACGAAGGTGAGAGCTTTGCGACGCTCGTCGTCGTCCTCCATGAGGGCGGCGTCGGCGAGGCGGGAGAGGAGGTGATCGCGCAGGGCGACGGCTTCCTCGATCCGCTTGAGGCCGATCGCGTTCTCCTTGAGGCCGGGGATCGGCAGAGTGCGGGCGACGGAGCCGGCAGCCATGACGATGTGGTCGTAGTCGAGTTCGAACGGCTCATCGTTCTCAGGTTCGACGACGACGAACTTGTCGGCGTGATTGATCGACGTGACCTTGCCGGTGATGACCTCGGCGCCGGGCAGATTGCGGCGCAGCGGCACGACGGCATGACGCGGCTCGATCGAGCCGGCAGCCACCTCGGGGAGGAACGGCTGGTACGTCATGTACGGGTTGGGGTCGATGACGGTCACGGTGGCTTCACCGCGGCCGAGATTCTTCAGCAGATTCTGGGCCGTGACGAGACCGAGGTATCCGCCGCCGACGACGAGGATGCGTGGACGCAGTTTCGAGTTTCTGATGAGAGCCATGACCCCATCCTAGGCCCTTGTGAAAACTTTCACTAATCATCATCGACGTCCCAGATGAGACGCGTATCACGGCTCGCCGAGTCGCCTCCGCATCCGCTTCCGGCGGGCGGAGACGATCGCTGCCGCGGCAAGGAGGATGAGTCCGATGGCGCCGCCGACGCCGAGCGCGGCGTACCCGAGCGTCGGCGTCGACTGGGTGGCGACGACGTCCTTCGGTGCCACGGCCTTCGGCTGGTCGCCCTCGGCGGGCGCCGCGGTCTCGGTCTGTCCGCCGCTGCCTTCGGCACGCCGGTGCATCGTCACCCAGGAGGCGAGATCGTCGGCGGCACTCGGCACGGTCTTCGGCACATCGGAGTCCATCGCCGCCTGCGGGTCGAGCCGCCCCCAGCCGACGGTCGGGTCGGGTTTGTCGGCCGTGCTCTGACCCTTGTGCCCGGTCACGGGCTTCGCGGTCGAGAGCAGCTTCGCGGCCACCTCGTCGGCGCTGAGGTCGGGATTGTCCGCGCGGATCAGGGCGGCGACCCCGGAGACGACGGGCGCGGCAAACGAGCAGCCCTGGCCTTCGGCGTATCCGCCGGAGTAGAACGGGATGGGGATGTCGGCGGCGGGGCCCATGAGGTCGACCGCGGTCCCCGGTGCCGTCGAGGCGTCGAGCACCCGGCCGTTCTTCCCGAGTCCGCCGACGCCGATGACCCCGGGCACCGTCGACGGCGACCACGCCTGGGTCGCGCCCTGGGAAGCGTTGCCGACGCAGGCGACGACGAGGACGTCCTTCTCGTAGGCGTATTTGAATGCCTCGTCCCAGCTCGACGGCCACGCGGGGTCGTCCCAGCCCAGGGACATGTTGATGATCTTCGCACCGTTGTCGACGGACCAGCGGATCGCCTCCGCCGCCTGCTCACGCGTCGATCCCGATTCCTTGGGACGGTCGGGGCCGAGCCACATCGAGGCGGAGAGGATCTCCGCGTCGGGGGCCACCCCGATCGGCCCGGCGCCCTCGCCCTGACCGGCGATGACGCCGGCCACGGCGGTGCCGTGGTGGATCGTGTCCTTGCCGCCGATCGGTGTCGTGCCGTCCTTGCCGAGGCCGCTGAAGTCCTTCGCGGCCGTCACGACGTCCTTGAGGTCCTCGTGGTCCTTGTTGACGCCGGAGTCGATGACGGCGACCTTGACGCCCTTGCCCGTCGTCGTCTTCCACAGCTCTTCGATGCCGTAGTCGCCGATGAACCACTGACCGGGCCCCGGCTTCGGGGCGGCGAGGGCCGGCTGCGCGGTGCCGACGACGAGTCCGAGGACGACGCCGATGAGCGCAAGCTTCGTCAGCGCACGGGGGCGGCGCCCGGTGCGCGTCGTCGGCGGTGCGCTGCTTCCGATCATGACGCGAGGTCGAGGGCGATGCCGTCGAGGATGTCCGTCTCGGAGACGGTGATGGTGAGCTCGCCGCCCGCAGCGCGCACGGCATCGGCGACACGGGCGACGACGCGGGCGAAGATCAGACCGCCGGCGGCGATGACGTCGACGCGTCCGGGGTGCATGTACGGCAGTGCGGCACGGGCCTCGCGGTCCATCCGGAGGAGCGCCTCGGCCTGGCGTTCGACGTCGGCGACGGTGAGCTCGGCCCCATGGATGCGCTCACGCTGGTAGCTGTCGAGCTCGAGGATGCCTGCGGTCAGGGTCGTCACGGTCCCGGCGACGCCGATGAAGGTGCGGGCCGCGGACAGATCGACGACCTCGGCGGCGCGATCGAGGTGCTCGTCGATATCGGTCACGGCGGCGCGGACCTGGGCGTCGTCGGGCTGATCGGTGCTCATGTGGCGCTCGGTCAGGCGCACCGATCCGATGTCCATGCTCACCGCGGACTCGACCGCCTCGGTGCCGAGGACGAGTTCCGTCGATCCCCCGCCGAGGTCCATGACGAGGAACGGGCCCTCGGACCCGCTACGGCCGGCGGTGGCGCCGAGGAAGGACAGGTGAGCCTCCTCATCCCCGGTGATGACATCGGGGACGACACCGAGGATCGCGAAGATCCCGGCGAAGAACTCGTCCCGGTTCTTCACATCCCGGCTCGCCGAGGTGGCGACGAAGCGGATCTTCTCCGGCGCGAACTCCGCGGCGGCGTCGGCGTACTCCTGGGTCACGGCGAAGGTCCGTTCAAGGGCTTCGGGGGCGAACTCCCCCGTGGCGTCGACTCCCTGGCCGAGGCGGACGATGCGGGTCTGACGGAGGAGTTCGGTCATCCGGCCGGACTCATCGATGTCGGCGACGAGCAGGCGCAGCGAATTGGTTCCGCAGTCGAAGGCGGCAACGCGCATGGTTCTCTCCTAGTCCGTCGTCTGCGAGGCGGCGTCGGGTGATGACGCGGCGGCCGGGGACCCCTGCCCTGTCTCGGAGTCCGCACCCGGGGTCGACTCCGCTGTCGCCTCGGCGGGGGTGACGGCAGGGGTGGGAACGTCGGTCATCAGGGCGATCGCACGGTCGCCGATCGGGTTGGCTCCGGGCCCGGCGGCCAGGGCGTGGCCGACGAGGGCGTGGAGGCATTTGACCCGAGTCGGCATGCCGCCGGCGGAGAAGTCCGCGATCTCCTCGACCTCGGCGATGCCGGCGGCGCAGCCGATCTCGGAGCGGACGGCGAGATAGGAGTCATGGGCTCGGGCATAGGCGGCGGCGAGCTCGTCGTCGGTGCCGAGCTCCGCGGTCCATTCGGCCATGATCCCCGCGGCTTCGAGGCGGGAGGACTCGGCGACGTAGGCCGGGTGGGTGAGGTAGAACGTCGTCGGGAAGGGGGTGCCGTCCTCGAGGCGCGGAGCGGTCGCGACGACGAGGGGCTCACCGGTGGTGCTGCGGGCGGCGATGCCGACGACCCCGCGGGGAATGCGTCCGAGCTGCTCCTTCAGCGTTGCGAAGTCCGCCTCGGTGCACTCTGTGATCATCAGTCCGTTCCCGTCGTGTTGCTCGAATTGCCGACCTCCTCGATCGACTCCAGCAACTCAAGGTACCAGGCTTGGCTGCGCTGTGGGCGCGTTGTGTCCGAATCGTCATCGTCTTCCGAGTCCTGGTTGGTGACGATGACAGCGTTCTTGCCCTTTTCGACGTAGTACTGGTCTTCCCTCGCCTTGCGGGCGACGTAGGTCGGGTCCTTGAGATTCTCGTTCTTCTCCCGCAGCGCCTCGACCTCGGAGCGGGTGGAATCGATCTCATTGTTGAGCGCCGCGATCTGCTGCGCCTGCTTGAGTGCGGAGTTGATCGAGGGCAGGAACGTCACGAGCACGATGGCGATGACAGCGAGGAACACTCCGGCCTGCCAGGACATCCGGCGCCCGCGCGCATCACGGCTCGCGGTCGCCTCGACGACGGGTTTCGGGCGTCGCCGAGGAGCGGCTTTGCCGGGAGCCGTCTTCGGGGCAGTTCTTCTCGGTTTGCTCGGAACCATGACTCTTCCTCTGCGGCCGGGGATTGGGAAGGCAGCCGCAACACAGATAAGTCTGCCTGGTCGGGTCGGGGCGTGCCGGGATTTCCACGCCGTGGCGTGTTCGGTGTCGGCGATTCCGCAGGCATCGCGGACGCCGCGATTCACGCACCGACATCGCCCACCGTCGTTGTCCACAGCCGCCCACACTCCATCCCCAGAGTTATCCACAGGCGGGGAGCGCCGCCGCGAGCAGTGGCTGCGCGAGCGCCGAGGCGGGGGACGGGTGACCGCGAACGATCACTCGACCCCCGCCTCGGTGTAGGTGGGGTCCTGCCTGCGGAAATCCGCCGCCGGGAATCAGCCGACAGGGACCTGCCAGCTCAGTCGCTCAGGCTTCGAAGCGCGGGAATGCGCGCTTGCCGGCGTAGCGGGCGGCATCGCCGAGCTGCTCTTCGATGCGCAGCAGCTGGTTGTACTTCGCGACGCGCTCGGAGCGGGCGGGCGCGCCCGCCTTGATCTGGCCGGCGTTGGTCGCCACGGCGAGGTCGGCGATCGTCGTGTCCTCGGTCTCCCCGGACCGGTGCGAGATCATCGTCGTGTAGCCGTGCGTCTGCGCGAGCTCGACGGCGTCCAGGGTCTCGGTGAGCGTGCCGATCTGGTTGACCTTGACGAGCAGCGAGTTCGCGGTGTCGTTGTCGATGCCGCGCTCGAGGCGCTCGGGGTTGGTGACGAAGAGGTCGTCGCCGACGAGCTGGACCTTCGACCCGATCGCGGCGGTGAGCTTCGCCCAGCCCTCCCAGTCGTTCTCGTCGAGCGGATCCTCAATCGAGACGAGCGGGTACTTGCTCAGCAGGTCCTCATAGTAGGCGGCCATGTCCTCGGCCGACTTCTTCTCGCCTTCGAACTCGTAGGCGCCGTCCTTGAAGAACTCCGAGGACGCGACGTCGAGGGCGAGCGCGATGTCACGGCCGGGACGGTGACCGGCGATCTCAATGGCTTCGAGGATGAGGTCGAGGGCCGCGGCGTTCGACTCGAGGTTCGGCGCGAACCCGCCCTCGTCGCCGAGACCGGTGGAGAGGCCGCGCTCCTTGAGCACGCCCTTGAGCGCGTGGTAGACCTCGACGCTCCACTGCAGCGCTTCATGGAAGCTCGCCGCACCGATCGGGGCGATCATGAATTCCTGGATGTCGACGTTCGAGTCGGCATGCGATCCGCCGTTGAGGATGTTCATCATCGGCACCGGCATGACGTGGGCGTTCGGGCCGCCGAGGTAGCGGTAGAGCGGGAGATCGGCCGACACCGCTGCCGCGCGGGCGACGGCCAGCGAGGTTCCGAGGATCGCATTCGCGCCCAGGCGGGACTTGTTCTCCGTCCCATCGAGGTCGATGAGGGCCTGGTCGACGAGGCGCTGATCATCGCTCTCGAGGCCGACGATGGCCTCGTGGATCTCATCGATGACGGCTTCGACGGCGTTCGTCACACCCTTGCCGAGGTAACGCTCGGGATCGCCGTCACGCAGCTCGACGGCCTCGAACTCACCGGTGGAGGCGCCGGAGGGCACTCCCGCGCGACCGACGGACTCGTCGGCCAAGAGCACTTCCACCTCGACGGTGGGGTTGCCCCGGGAATCCAAGATTTCACGGGCGTTTGCGGCAACGATCTCAGCCACTGATTACTCCTTAGCAGTCGGTGTCACATGGGAAACATGTGCCTGCCCGCAAGCTTAGTGCACAACCGGGCACCGCCCGGCCCCGCTCGATGCGCGGAACCCGGGCTACGCCGCCTGCCCGTCGCTGACCTGCAGGAGCCGTTCACGCAGCCGCGCCGGAGTCTGCGGGTCCATCCCGTTCTCGAGCAGGTACTTCTCCACCGCATCGTTGCCGTACGTCCGATCGAGGGAGGTGAGTATTCCCGCCAGCAGTTCGCGCGGGGCCGAGGTCGCCGCCTCGGCGAGGTTGCCGGAGATGCCGGCATCGGAATAGTTGCGCCGGATGCTCTCGAGGAAGGATCCGCCGAGGTGGTCCTCCGTGACCGTGTAGTCGTCGAGGATGTCGTCCCGGTCGACCCCGAGGAGGGCGAGGACGAAGGCCGCGACGAGCCCGGTGCGATCCTTGCCGGCTGAGCAGTGGAAGACGACGCCGGTCTCGCAGCGGTCGGCGACGGTGTCGACGGCGAGGGCGAGCCGAGGGCCGAAGTGGGCGATGAGGTAGTCGTAGATGCGGCGCAGGGACCGGTCGCTGAGGTCGATTCCCGTGGTCTCGGCGAATTCGATCATCTCCTCCTGCGACAGCGGGGCGGCTGGGAAGAACTTGTCCTCGAAGATCGGCAGGGCGATGTAGTCGATGTCGAGGCCCTCGAGCGCATCGGGGTGCTTGTCCCGCTCGCCGATGTCGCGGAGGTCGACCACCGCCGTGATCCCCAGCCGGGCGAGCTCCTCCCGGGACCGGTCGGTGAGCTGGGCGAGACCGTCGGCGCGGAACACCCGACCGGTCGCCACCGACGATGCGTCGGCCGTCCCGCCTGTGGCTGCTCCCCCGGTCACCGGGGCCCCGCCGAGGTCGCGGAAGTTGAACGTGCCCTCGATGTCGATCCTGTCCAAGCTCACTCTGCGTCCCTCTCTGCTGGTGCCGCTTCCGCGGATGTCCCGGTCTGTGCGCGCTCGGCGGCTCTCTGCGCGCGCTCTGCGGCCTTGATCCGACGGTACTCCCTCTCGACGTCGGCCAGTGACGGCATCGGCCCCTCACGCCCGTGTCCGTCGAAGGCGAGCGGATGGCGACGGATGAGTTTGGCCTCGAGCGCGTCGATGACCTGCCCGAGTGTCGTCCCGTACTCCGATCCGCCGCTCTCATCGAGGAGGGCTGCGTGGAAGAGGACCTGGTAGAGGACGTCGCCGAGCTCCTCGACGACGTGGTCGCGGTTGCCCGGCGAGGGGTCGGCGGTGAGCTCCTCGAGGGCGTCGATGAGCTCCTCGGTCTCCTCGCGGGCATACCGGATGAGGCTCCGATGGTCCTGCTCGGACGACCACGGGCACCGCGCGCGCAGCACCGCCATCGCCTCGACGGCCCCCTCCAAGCGCTCGGCCATGACACTCGCGTTCTCGTCCACGGCCGCCTCACACCCCCGCGTCGACGACGACGGAGGGGACCACCTCGGCGGGTGCGGCGGGCACGATCGCGTCGAGGAACTGGTGGGCCCAGCGGAGGATGTCCGAGTCCGTCATCTCCTTGGCCCCGAACCCGTCGCCGGCCATCGGCTTGGGCACGAGGACCGAGCGGATGGCGGGTTTGAGCAGGGACTTCGGGTAGAGGCGCTTGAGCCGCACGAGCTGGGAGTCCTCGAGTTCGACGGGCCCGAAGCGGACGAAGTTGCCCTGGACGACGATGTCGCTGACCCCGGAGGCCCGGGCGCGGATGCGCAGTCGGGCGACGTCGGCGAGCACGCCGACCGCCTCGGGGTAGGGACCGTAGCGGTCGACGAGTTCGTCGAGGACCTCCTGGAGCTCGTCCTCGTTCGCCGCGGCCGCGAGCTTCCGGTACGCCTCGAGGCGCAGCCGTTCGTGGTCGACGTAGTCGGCCGGCAGGTGCGCGTCGACGGGCAGTTCGATGCGCATGTCCGCTTCCGGTTCGGTGTCCTCGCCGCGGAAGTTCGCGACGGCCTCCCCGACGAGGCGGACGTAGAGGTCGAAGCCGACCCCTTCGATGTGGCCTGACTGCTGACCGCCGAGGAGGTTGCCGGCTCCGCGGATCTCGAGGTCCTTCATCGCCACCTGCATGCCCGCACCGAGCTCGGTGTGCGCGGCCAGTGTCGTGAGGCGGTCGAGCGCGGTCTCGGTGAGCTGCGTGTCGGGCGGGTAGAGGAAGTACGCGTACGCGCGTTCGCGGCCGCGGCCGACCCGTCCGCGCAGCTGATGGAGCTGGGAGAGGCCGAACCGGTCGGCGTGGTCGATGATGAGCGTGTTCGCGTTCGCGATGTCGATGCCGGTCTCGACGATCGTCGTGCACACGAGGACGTCGTACTTCTTCTCCCAGAAGTCGACGATGACCTGCTCGAGCCGGTGCTCGTTCATCTTGCCGTGGGCGATCGCGATGCGAGCCTCGGGCACGAGTTCGGCGAGGTGCGCGGCGACGGCCTCGATGTCCTTGACCCGGTTGTGGATGAAGAAGACCTGGCCCTCGCGCATGAGCTCACGGCGGATCGCGGCTTTGACCTGCTGGTCCTCGTACTTCCCGACATAGGTGAGGACGGGGTGGCGCTCCTCCGGCGGGGTCGCAAGCGTCGACATCTCCCGGATGCCGGTGACCGCCATCTCCAGGGTGCGCGGGATCGGGGTCGCCGACATCGCGAGGACGTCGACGTTGGTCCGCATCGCCTTGAGAGTCTCCTTGTGCTCGACGCCGAAGCGCTGCTCCTCGTCGATGATGACGAGACCGAGGTTCTTGAACCGCACCTCGCCGCTGAGCAGGCGGTGGGTGCCGATGACGAGGTCGAGCTTGCCGTCGGCGAGGTCGGACACGACCTTCTCCGATTCCGCCTTCGTCTGGAAGCGGGAGAGCGCCCCGACGGTGACGGGGAATCCTGCATAGCGCTCGGCGAAGGTCTCGAAGTGCTGTTGGACGAGCAGGGTCGTCGGGACGAGGACGGCGACCTGCTTGCCGTCCTGGATCGCCTTGAAGGCTGCGCGCACGGCGATCTCCGTCTTGCCGTAGCCGACGTCGCCGCAGATCAGGCGGTCCATCGGCATGGACTTCTCCATGTCGGCCTTGACCTCGTCGATCGTCGTGAGCTGATCGCCGGTCTCGACGTAGTGGAAGGCGTCCTCGAGTTCGCGCTGCCACGGGGTGTCGGGCCCGTACGCGTGGCCGACGGTGGCCTGGCGCGCCGAGTAGAGGCGCACGAGCTCTCCGGCGATCTCCTTGACGGCCTTGCGCGCCTTCGCCTTCGTCGTCTGCCAGTCGGCGCCGCCCATCTTGTTCAGGCTCGGGTTCTCCCCGCCGACGTAGCGGCTGACCTGGTCGAGGGCATCGCTGGGGACGAAGAGGCGGTCACCGGGCTGCCCGCGTTTAGCGGGTGCGTATTCGATGATGAGGTATTCGCGGGTGTGCTTCGCCGCGCCCTTGCCCGTCGTCCGCTGGGTCATCTCGACGAACTTCCCGACCCCGTGCTGTTCGTGGACGACGAAGTCGCCGGGTGCGAGGTTGAGCGGGTCGACCTGGTTGCGCTTGCGGCGGGTCGGCAGCCGGCGCATGTCCCGCGTCGAGGTGGCGGCGGCGCGCCCGAGGACGTCGGCCTCGGTGAGGACGGCGAGCTTGAGGTCGTCGAAGACGAAGCCGCCGAAGGGCGCTGCCGTCGTCACGGTCACCAGCGCCGGGGGCACGTCGGTGGGGTCGTCGACGAAGGTCGCGGGGATGCCGGCCTCGGAGAACACCTCGACCATGCGCTTGCCCGGTCCCTGGCCCTCGGTGAGGACGAGGATCCGCCACTGGTCGTGGATGAGTCCCCTGACATCGGCGAGGATCGCCTCGACGTCCCCGGCGTAGCCCTTCGG